>JBGPVT010000123.1:0-6149 GCA_041491825.1 Xanthobacteraceae bacterium
ATCGGCTACAGCCGACTTGCGTGCGGGCCTCGAAGGGGGACGGGCTAAATATCCAATTCCTTCGCGAATTCCGCATTCTCCGAAATGAACTGAAAGCGCGCCTCCGGCCGGTTGCCCATCAGGCGCTCGACCGTCTTCGTCGTCGCCGCCTTCAGCGCGTCCTTCACCGTCACCCGCTGCAGGGTGCGCGTTTTCGGGTTCATCGTGTCCTTCAATTGCGACGCCAGCATTTCGCCCAATCCTTTGAAGCGGCTGATCTCGATCCGCGTCTTGCCCTTGAACACCGTCTTCAGGAGCTGGTCCTTGTGCTTGTCGTCGCGGGCATAGACGGTGGTGGCGCCGTGGGTGAGCCGGTAGAGCGGCGGCACCGCGAGATAGAGGTGCTTGTTCTCGATCAGCTTCGGCATCTCGCGATAGAAGAAGGTGATGAGGAGCGAAGCGATGTGCGCGCCGTCGACGTCGGCGTCGCACATGATGATGACCTTGTCGTAGCGGAGCTGCTCGTCGCGGTAGTGCGAGCCAGTGCCGGAGCCGAGCGCCTGCGTGAGATCCGCGAGTTGCTGGTTCTGCGCGAGCTTGTCGCGGCCGGCGCTGGCGACGTTGAGGATTTTGCCCCGCAGCGGCAGCACCGCCTGCATCGCGCGATCGCGCGCCTGCTTGGCGGAGCCTCCCGCCGAGTCGCCCTCGACGATGAAGATTTCCGAGCCCGCCGTCGCCCCGCTCGAGCAGTCGGCGAGCTTGCCGGGAAGCCGGAGCTTCCGTACGGCGGTCTTGCGCGAGATTTCCTTTTCCTGCCGCCGCCGCAGCCGCTCCTCGGCGCGGTCGGAGGCCCAGTCGACGAGCTTGTTCGCTTGCAGCGGGTTGCTGGTGAGCCACTGCACGAAGGCATCGCGCACGACGCCCTCGGTGAGGCGCTGCGCCTCGGCGGTGGCGAGCCGGTCCTTGGTCTGGCCGACGAATTCCGGATCGCGGATGAAGACGGAGAGCATGGCGGTGGCGCCCGTCATCACGTCCTCGGCGGTGATCGGTCCCGCGCGCTTGTTGCCGACGCGCTCGGCATAGTCCTTGAGACCGCGCTGGAGCGCCGTGCGCAAGCCCACTTCATGGGTGCCGCCTTCGGGCGTCGGGATGGTGTTGCAGTAGGAGTGCAAAAAACCGTCGTCGTCGGCGATCCAGGCGATGGCCCACTCGACCCCGCCATGGCCGCCTTTCTTCTCGGACTTGCCGGCGAAGATGTCGGCGTGAACGAGCGTATGGCCCTCGAGTTCGCCGCCGAGATAGTCGCGGAGGCCGTTCTCGAAGCGAAAGGTTTCCTTTTGCGGAATATCGTCGATGCCCTTCAGCAGCGCCTTGTCGCACGACCAGCGGATCTCGACGCCGCCGAACAGATACGCCTTCGCCTTGGTCATGGCGAAGACGCGCTTCGGCTTGAACTCGGCGCCCTTGCCGAAGATGTCGGGGTCGGGCTTCAGCTTCACGCGCGTGCCGCGCTTCTTCACGCCCTTCTGCACGAGCTTGACGTCCGTCTGCGGCACGCCGCGCTTGTAGACCTGGCGGTAGAGATTGCCGCCGCGCGCGACCTCGACTTCCAGTACCTCCGAAAGCGCGTTCGCCACCGAAACGCCGACGCCGTGCAGGCCGCCGGAAGTCTCGTAGACCTCGTGGTTGAATTTTCCGCCCGCGTGCAGCATCGTCATGATCACTTCGAGCGCCGATTTCTTCTTGAATTTCGGATGCTGCTCGACCGGAATGCCGCGGCCGTTGTCGGAAACCGCCACGAAGCCGTCGGCGGTCATTTCGACTTCGATCGTGGAAGCAAAATGCGCCACCGCCTCGTCCATGGCGTTGTCGATCACTTCGGCGAACAGGTGATGCAGCGCGCGCTCGTCGGTGCCGCCGACATACATGCCGGGCCGCCGCCGCACCGGCTCCAGGCCCTCCAGCACCTCGATGTGATGGGCGCCGTATTCCGAGCGCGATTTGGCGGCCGCCTTGCCGCCGCGCGCCTTTTCGGCCGCGCTCTTGGAAACGCCCGCGAAAAGGTCGGCCTGCTTCGGGCCCATGCCGCGCTTATGACGCGCCTTGGCGCCGGGAACCGGCTTCGATTTCTTCACTGCTTTCTTGGCGTTCTTGGCCATCGTGCGCTGGGACATAGGGATTTCGCCGCTGCGAATCAATTTTGGCGATCATGCCATGTCTCGGCGCTTTCGGCCTCTCGCCGGGCTTTCGGCCGCGAAAATCGGTTGCCCGCGCACAAAGTCGCCGCCAATGCGCCATCAGGGTTGCAAAATCCTGCGGCCATAAACGAGAGGTGGGGCGGGAGAGGAAACCGTCATGTTCGAACTCAAGAAGTTCCTGAACCTCAATTCCTTCCGTGCCTTTGGCGCGGCCTTCGCCGATTTCGACAAGATCCTCGACTGGAAGCTTCTGCGTGGGAGCCACTATTTCCCCGGCCCCGACGGCGGCACCTGCGTCAACGAAGCGGCGATCGTCGCCGCCGGCCATCCCTACCGCGCCGTGCGCTCGATCGAGGATTGCCCCGCAAGCTTCTCGCGGCCGGCCGCCACCTACGCGATGTTTCTCAACGACCTGATCGAGACCGACGAGCTTCGCCGGCGGGTCCTCATGCCCTTCGTCACGCGGCTCGAAGGTTCCGCCGACGGGCCGGAGACCGAAAAGCAGCGCGCCGAGCTGATCATCTTGCGCACCGCGTCCGCGATCCTGGCGCCGGCCGCACGCCGCCATGGCTTCTTCGAAGCCTCCGAAAAGCTCCGCGGCATCCGCTCGCCCTACGAGCTGATCGGGCTCACGACCGGGCTCTTCGACGGTTGCGAAAACCGGCTTTCCTGGCTGAGCCACGCGCTCTCCGAGCTTGCCGATGCTGCGCACGCCTGTTGGCGAAACGAACTCGTCGATGCCGCCAAAGGTGCTGCCATCACCGCCGCCAACGTTGCGCAAGGAATGCAACGGGAAAGCCGCCGCCGCGGCCACCGCGCCATGGCGCGCGTGTACCACCAGGCGGGAGAAATCCTCGGCTCCGCCTTGAAGCTCGGCAAGCAGGGCGACGCCATCGGCACCGCGGAAGCTGCCGGGCGGCTTGATGAGGCGAAGCGGGCGGCCTCCGCCGGCCTTGTGGCGGTCTCGTAAGCGGGCCCGAACGCCCGTCCGGATTGCCGAAATTTAATGAAGCGGCGCCCCTTCGCCATGGAACGGCGCCGTTTCCATGTTGTTGCTGGCGCGGGCGACGCCTGATGAGCCGGGAGAGGACTTTGATGTTCGACTTTAATCGCATTCTGAATTGGAAGTTGCTTGCCGGGAGTCATGAGTTCCCCGGGCCCGACGGCGGCACCTGCATCAACGAGGCGGCGATCGTCGCCGCCGGCTTCGCCTATCGCGAGATCGGCTCGCCGGACGACTGCCCGCCCTGTTTCTCGCGTCCGCTCGCGGCCTATGCGCTCGCCCTCAACGACCGGATTGCGGACGACGCGCTTCGCCACAGGCTATTGATGCCGTTCGTGACGCGGCTCGGCGGCAGCGCCGACACCGGCGCGATCGAGGATCGGCGCGCGGCGCACGTCATCGGCGCCATCGTCGGCCGCGTGCTGCCGCCCGTGCTCGAGCTCAACGGCCTGTTCAATGTCGCACTCGCCTGCCGCGCCGCCGGCACCGTCGACGAGACGCGCGCCGCGATGGCCGCGACCGTCGACGTGATCGAAAAGCTGGTCCGCTTCGATGAAAGTTCGTCGCGCGTGTTCGACGATCCCTTGTTGCTGATAGTCGACGCGCTGCGGGATCTTCTTCTCTACGAAACGTGGGGACAGGGCCAGCCCATGATGCATGCCGGCGATCTCGCCTATCACGCCGGCGCAATCCTCGACGGCAAGCGCGGCGCCCAGAGGGCTGACGGAGCGGAATCTTGTTTCACCGCCGCTGCCGCGATCCTCGGCGAGGCGCTCGACATCGGAAAGCAGGCGGACTCCATTGCGGCGGAGGCGCTGCTTTCGAGGTTCGAAACGGCGAAGCGCGTGGGGCAAGAGCCCGGCGCGGCGAAAGCTCTCGTCATCGCCGAGGCGGCTTAACAGGCGGCCCGCTCGAAAAACAACCGCCGCGCGCTCCGGCTCGCGAAGCGCGCGGCGTTCGATTCCGGATCGCGCGAGCTCGCGCGAAAATCAGCGGCGCTTCTTGCGCTTGGCGCCCTTGCGCCGCCGCTTCTTCATTCTGGCGACGGCCGCCTCCAGCTTCTTGCGGCTGTTGCCGACTTTCTTGATGAGCGCGCGCACCGCGGCGGCGGTCATGCGGTGTTTGCGGGCGAAATAATAAACTTCGTAGCGTTCCTTCCCCGATACGCGGGCTCTGTCAGCCTTGCCTCGTTTGCGTTTGTTGTCCGCCATCTCGACCTCCAAGGGTGAGTCGCAGGCGCGAGAATCGGCTACGGAACGAAGCCGAGTCAAGCCGGCATCGCCTACTTCGGCTTTCCGATCGTGCGACGCGGTTGCAGCGGCTGCACGCGCACGCGCGCAATTTAAAGAAAATTCCGCCGATCCGTTTCGTTCGGATCGGCGGAACGTGTTTTAGCAGAACGTCGGTTCGACTTTAGGCGCGCGTGCCGGAGAAGGGCAGCGCGCCGAAGGCGCCCGCATTGGCGTTGCCGGAAATCTTGTCGCCGTCCACCGTGCCGGAGAATTCGAGCGTCATCGGCATCGGGTTGGTGATGGCGACCTTCCACGAAACCTTGTTGCCGTCGACCTTGCCGTCGGTGATCGAGGTCGTGTTTCCGTCCGCCCCTTGCGTGCCGGTGAGCGCGCTGCCGGCGGCCGCGACGTTGAGCGTTGCCTGCCGCGTGCCGATCGGCGTCTCGATGGAGATATTCCAGGTTCCGTCCACTGCCATGGTGCCCATCCTTGTTCGCTGTTTCCTCGAAGTCGCGCCGACCCTATCGCGGCGCCCCTAGCCTAGCAATCGTGACGCTACGGAAGGCAATCGCGATACAAGCGTGGAATACGAGGAACCGGTCGGGGAACAGCACGTTATCCCGCCGCTTTCGCTCGCCGCCGGTTTGCGCTAAGGCTCCCGGCCCATTTGAGAAGGCGACAATCGTGGATTCGAAGGCTCGCATCGGGATTTTGGGCGCGTCCGGCTATACCGGCGGCGAACTCGTGCGCCTGTTGCTCCGCCACCCGCATGTGGAAATCAAGGCGCTCACCGCCGACCGCCACGCCGGTCAGGCGATGACGGCCGTCTTTCCGCAATTCGCCGGCACGGAACTGCCGAAGCTCGTGAAGATCGAGGAGATCGACGCGAACGCGCTCGACTTCGTCTTCTGCGGCTTGCCGCACGGCACCACGCAGACCGTGATCAAGAGTCTCCTCGCCGCTTCCAGCAAGCTCAAGATCGCAGACCTCTCCGCCGATTTTCGTTTGCAGGATCCGGTGATGTACGAGAAATGGTACGGGCACAGCCATTTGGCGCCGGAGCTGCAGGGCGAGGCGGTCTATGGCCTCGCGGAAATCTATCGCGAGCAGATTCAGAAGGCGCGGCTCGTGGCCGTGCCCGGCTGTTTCCCCGCGACCTCGATCACCGCGATCGTGCCGCTGCTGGAGGCCGGCGCGATCGATCCCGACGCGATCGTCATCGACGCCAAGACGGGCATGACCGGCGCCGGCCGCGCCGCTAAGGAAAATATGTTGTTCGGTGAGGTGTCGGAGGGAATTCACGCCTATGGCGTCGGCAGCCACCGGCATACCGCCGAGCTCGATCAGGAATTCTCGCTCGCCGCCAAGCGGCTGGTGACGGTGACCTTCACGCCGCATCTCGCGCCGATGAACCGCGGCATTTACGCGACGCATTATGTGAGGCTCGTGGGCAAGACGACGGCGGAGCAGCTGCACCGGCTGCTCGTCGATTTCTACAAGAACGAGCCCTTCGTGAAAATACTCGAACTCGGCGCGGTGCCGCAGTCGCGGCACGTGCGCGGCTCGAATTTCATCCAGATCAGCGTCGTCGCCGACCGTGTCCCCGGCAAGGCGATCGTGATCGCGACGCTCGACAATTTGATCAAGGGCGCCTCGGGTCTTGCGGTGCAGGACATGAACCTGATGCTCGGCTTCCCCGAGACCGAAGGGCTGATGCAGCACGCGCTGTTTCCGTAG
>JBGPVT010000124.1:0-6045 GCA_041491825.1 Xanthobacteraceae bacterium
GATGTGGCTGGAGGCGACGACGGAAGCCGCCAACATGCTGGTGATGGACCCCTATCCCGGATACCAGGGCAAATACTTCTCCATGCCCTGCCGCAACGTCGTGCCGAAATCGGTGCAGAAGCCGCACCCGCCGATCTGGCTTGCGTGCTCCCGCCGCGAGACCATCCATCAGGCGGCGCGGCACGGCGTCGGCGCCCTCACCTTCGCCTTCATCGACCAAAACGAGGCGATGAAGTGGGCCGCCGAATACTACGACATCATCAAGTCGGATGACTGCGTGCCGATCGGCCACAGCGTCAACGCCAATATCGCGATGGTCGCCGGTTTCTCCTGCCACGCCGAGGCGGAGGAAGCGCGGCGCCGCGGCTTGGACGGGTTTCGTTTCTTCGGCTACGCGCTCGGCCACCACTACATTTTCGGCGAGCACGTGCCGGGCCGCACGAACATCTGGGCGAATTTTGAGAAAGCGCGCGGCGCCCTGCCGGTATCGCAGGGCGCCGGCGGCATCGGTACGCCCGCTCAGATCGCCGAGAATATGCGCCGCTTCGAGGAAGCGGGCGTCGATCAGGTGGTCTTTCTGCAGCAGGGCGGCAACAACGAGCACGCGCACATCTGCGCCTCGCTCGAGCTGTTCGCCGCCTCCGTCATGCCGGAGTTCAAGGCGCGCCACGCCGAGCGCGAGGCAAAAAAGAATGCCGCGCTCGCGCCCTACATTCAACGCGCGCTCGCGCGGAAGAAGCTCCGGCCTTCACTCCGCGACGGCGAGATCCCCCGCATCGTCGCGCTCGGCCAGCAGCGGGCGCTGCAGGAATCCGCCGATGGCAAGACCGCGAATTTCGGCCGCGGCAGCGAGATGACGGTGCCGCTCACGGATCCATTGAAAAAGGTAGGGTCATAGAGGCCGAATGGATCATCGTCTCTTATGGATCAGTGGCCTTTCTCGCATTCCGGAAATTAGTTTCGCTTGGTGCCAACCGTCGCTCGAACCATGGTGGGAACGATGAGTAAATTGAAGATCTACGGCGTCGCCGGGTCGCGAGCCTACCGTACGCTCTGGATGGTGAACGAACTCGGCCTCGAATACGAGAACATGCCGATCCACTTCGCCGACGGCAGCGCGAAAACGCCGGAATATCTCGCCATCAATCCGAACGGCCGAATTCCGGCGATCGACGACAACGGATTGAAACTGTGGGAATCGATGGCGATCAACCTCTATCTCGCCCGGAAGCACGACAAGGGCTTGTGGCCGAAGACGATCGAGGGCGAGGCGCAAGCGATCCAATGGAGCTTTTGGGTCATGACCGAAGTGGAGAAGCCGACGCTCGCGGTGCTATTCCACAAAGTATTTCTGCCCGAAGGCCAGCGCGATCCGAAGGCCGCCGAGGACGGAGAGCAACAACTTCAGCGCCCGCTCAAAGTGCTGGATCAGGCTCTGGCCAAGACCGGTTATCTGGTCGGGTCGAGCTTTACCGTGGCCGATCTGAACGTGGCCTCGGTCCTCTCCTGGGCGAGGATCGCGCGCATGGATTTATCCGCGTATCCGCACGTCGACAAATGGCTGACGGCAACACTACGACGCCCGGCGGCGGTGAAGGCCGCGCCTGCGCGCGGATAGGACGATTGGCGGAGGGCGTGCGATCATGACGACAATTAAGAATGCGGCCGTCGCCTTGACGGGCGCCGCGAGCGGCATTGGCCGCGCGCTCGCCTTCGAGCTTGCGGCCCGGGGCGCCGATCTCGCGCTTGCCGATACCGATGAGCCGGGGCTCGCGGCACTCGCCAATGAGCTCAGGCAGCGCCACCAGGTGAGCATCAGCGTCCATTGCGTCGACGTCGCGCAGGATGAAGAGGTTCGCCGCTTCGCGGAGGCGGCGATCCGCCAGCATCCCCGCCTCAATGTGTTGATCAACAACGCCGGCGTGGCACTGCAGGGTTGGTTCGAGGAAATGACGTTGGCCGAATTCGAATGGGTGATGTCGATCAACTTCTGGGGCGTCGTGCGTGGCGCGCATTATTTTCTGCCGCACCTGCAAGCGCAGCCGGAAGCCCACATCGTCAATCTATCGAGCCTGTTCGGGCTGATTGCGCCGGTCGGACAAACGGCCTATTCGGCCTCGAAGTTCGCCGTGCGCGGCTTCACCGAAGCATTGCGGCACGAGCTTGCGGCTACGTCCGTGCGCGTGACCTGCGTCCATCCCGGCGGCGTCGCGACCAACATTCTGCGCAATGCGCGCGCGGTCAAAGCCGTCGACGCCGAGCGCCGGGAGATGGCGTCGAAGCGATTCGCCAAAATGGCCAAGACCACGCCGGAACAAGCCGCCGCCGTCATTGTCGAAGGTCTGTTGCGAAACCGTCCTCGCGTCCTGATCGGCGGCGACGCCCGTTTCATGGATCGCCTGCAGCGATGGCTGCCCGCCTCCTATTGGCGCGTGATTGCTTATTTGAACAATGCACCGACACGGCCGGTCGCACGGTGATCGGGGCCAGATCTATCAACCTTTGCGCTCGCCGTTTTCGAAAAGTCGAGTTCGAAGCGAAATTTGCGCGCGCGGGCGGCGGGTGCCATACGGGCGCCGCATAGGAAAAGCAGGCTCAATCAAAGGCCGCGCATGGCCTTCGCGCGGGATATAAAGCCGCGAGCTTAATCCCTGTAGCGCCCACCATCGATTGGGAGACGGAATTGAAACGACGCAGCTTCATGACGGGCTCCGCGGCTCTCCTCGCCGCCGCCGCCCTGCCGCCGCGCCCCGCGCACGCCAACGTGCCGGTGCCCTATAGCTGGCAGCAATCGCCGCCGACCACGAGCCGCGAGGCCTTCATCAGCTGGATGGCGGCGAACCGCGGCGAGGATCCGAAGATCCTCGCCCTGCGCTGGGACCGCTATCTGTTCCTGAAGGCGAACCATGACTTCGCCAACGACCGCAACGGCCGCGCCTTTCTGCTCACGCCGCGCGACGAATTCGTGATGAAGCGCGACATCCCGCGCGCCTATGAACGCGACTTCCACGACATCGGCTTCGGCGTCACCATCTCGGGGCCGCTCGTCGTGAGCCGCATGACTTCCACCATCGACGTGCAGTTCGGCGAGAAGGTGCTCGAGATCGGCACCGGCTCCGGCAACCAGTCGGGGTATCTCGCCAACCTCACCGACAAGGTGTGGACGATCGAGATCATCAAGCCGCTCGCCGAGCGCACGCGCGGCCTCTACGACAACCTGATCTCGCGCGGCTACACCGAATTCAAGGCGATCAACACCAAGCAGGCCGACGGCTATTACGGCTGGGAGGAAGCGGCGCCCTTCGACAAGATCATCGTCACCTGCGGCATCGATCACATTCCGCCGCCGCTGCTCAGCCAATTGCGGCCGAACGGCATCATGGTGATTCCGGTCGGCCCGCCCGGCGCCCACGTCATCCTGAAGGTCGTGAAGCAGCAGAACCCCGACGGCTCAATCCGGGTCGCGCGCTCGAACGTCTATAACAAGATCGTGCCCTTCGTCGCCTTCACCAAGCTGCAAGGCGACGTGATCAAGGGCACCCACGACGGCCCGCGATAACGCGTCGCTTTTTCACGAACGCTTCGACGGCTCGCGCGAAAGGCCCTTGGCGGCGAGGTCGTCGAGATATCTTTGAAAGCGCGTCTCCTGCTCGCGGCCGAGTTCGTGCAGGTAATCCCACGCGTAGATTCCCGTGGAATGCATGTCGTCGAACACGAGCCGCACGGCGTAGTGGCCGACGGGAAGCACTTCCAGGATCTCGACGTCGCGTTTGCCGGGCACGGTCTTGCGCTCTTCGGGGCTGTGGCCCTGCACCTCGGCGCTCGGGCTTTCGACCCGGAGATATTCGGCGGGCAAGGTGAAATTCGCGCCGTCCTCGAAGACGACCTGGAGGCTGCGGCGATCCTTATGCAGCCGCACTTCCGTGGGCCAGGAGCGGGGTTCGGGGGTCGATGCCATCGAGGTCTCCGGGGTCTCGCGAGACCCTAGCGCCCGCGCGAGACCGCGCAAGCGCTGGACGGAACCTGTTGTCTCCGTCAGACTCCTATCCCAGATATAGGCGAGCAATGGCAGACGCGCATACCCTGGATGTGGACCGTTCGGCGAAAGCAGCGCTTTCGCCGCTCGTCGACAAGTTCGGCCGCGCCATCACTTATCTGCGCGTCTCGGTCACCGACCGCTGCGATTTCCGCTGCGTCTATTGCATGTCGGAAAACATGACCTTCCTGCCCAAGCGCGACCTGTTGTCGCTCGAAGAGCTCGACCGGCTCTGTTCCGCCTTCATCGCGCGCGGCGTCAGGAAGCTCCGCCTCACCGGCGGCGAGCCCTTGATGCGGCGCGACATCATGCTCCTGTTCCGCTCGCTGTCGCGGCATCTGGCGAGCGGCGCGCTGGAGGAGTTGACGCTGACCACCAACGGCTCGCAGCTGCCACGCTTCGCCGAGGAGCTTGCCGCCTGCGGCGTGAAGCGCATCAACATTTCGCTCGACACGCTGGATGCCGAGAAATTCCGCGCCGTGACCCGCTGGGGCGATCTCGCCAAGGTGCTCGCGGGCGTCGACGCCGCGAGAGCGGCGGGCCTCCGCGTCAAGATCAACGCGGTCGCGCTCAAGGGCGTGAACGAGGACGAAATCCCCTCGCTCGTCGAATGGGCGCACGGGCGCGGCATGGACCTGTCGCTGATCGAGGTGATGCCGCTCGGCGAGATCGGGCCCGAGCGCGTCGACCAGTACCTGCCGCTTTCGCTCGTGCGCGCGCGGCTGGCGCAGCGCTTTAGGTTAGAAGACATCGACTACCGCACCGGCGGCCCCGCCCGTTACGTGCGGGTGGGCGAGACCGGCGGCCGGCTCGGCTTCATCACCCCGCTCACGCATAATTTCTGCGAGGGCTGCAACCGCGTGCGCGTCACCTGCACCGGCACGCTGTTCATGTGCCTGGGCCAGGAGGATTCCGCGGATCTCCGCACGCCGCTCCGCGCTTCCGAAGCCGACGGCCTGTTGCAGGCCGCGATCGACGAGGCGATCTCGCGCAAGCCCAAGGGGCACGACTTCGTCATCGACCGCCGCACCCGGCAACCGGCGCTCGCCCGCCACATGAGCATGACCGGCGGCTGACCCGGACGATTTTCCCGCTTCCCTTGACTTGAGCGCGCGTCCGCTTGAAATTGCGCGGGGGATCTAGCCGCGCCACCCGCCATATTGGACCGAAAGCCGCGAGGCTTTTTCCGACAGGAGTCATCCATGCCGGGGCATCCATTCGTGCCGAATATTTTCTTCGGATTGGACCCGATGCTGGTCTCGACGGTGATTTTGCTGATCACCTACGGCCTGATCATCTGGGACAAGCTCAATCGCGCCATCGTCGCGCTCTTGGGCGCGGCGATGATGGTGTTGATCGGCGCGCTCGATCAGGCCGAGGCGCTGAAGGGCATCGACTGGAACACCATCGGCCTTTTGACCGGCATGATGATCCTGGTGTCGATCTCGCGCCGTTCCGGCATGTTCGAATATCTCGCGATCTGGTCGGCACAGGCGGCGAAGGCGAGCCCCGCCGGAATCCTGCTCCTGCTGCAGCTCACCACCGCCTTCGTCTCCGCCCTCCTCGACAATGTGACGACGGTCTTGTTGATCGTGCCAGTGACGCTCGCGATCACCCGCGAACTGCGGGTGCCGCCCTATCCGTTCCTGTTCGCCGAGATTTTCGCTTCCAACATCGGCGGCACCGCGACCCTGATCGGCGATCCGCCCAACATCCTGATCGGCTCGCAAGTGGGGCTCAGCTTCAACGAGTTCGTCATTCACCTGACGCCGGTCATCCTCGTGGTGATGGCGGCGCAAGCCGTGATGATCCATTTCCTGTGGGGCAAGGACCTGCGCTCGACGCCCGCGCATAAAAAGCGGGTGATGGCGATGCGGGCGCAAGACTCGATTTTGGACTGGGTGCTGCTGAAACAGTCGCTCGTCGTGCTCGCGGCCGTGATCCTCGCTTTCGTCGTCGCCCGCCAGCTCAACGCCGAGCCCGCGACCATCGCCATGAGCGGCGCGGCC
>JBGPVT010000125.1:0-6012 GCA_041491825.1 Xanthobacteraceae bacterium
GACGGCTTTTCGCGCGCTGGTTCCAATAGCCGTCCGCCGAGGAATCGCCACGCACCACGAGTTCGCCAACCTCGTCTTCGCCGCATTCGTGGCCGTCCTCGCCGACGATCTTGGCGCCGTAGCCGGGGACGGGCTTGCCCGAGGTGCCGTAGCGAATGTCGCCGGGGCGGTTGCTGACGAAAATATGCAGCATCTCGGTCGAACCGATGCCGTCGAGAATGTCGACGCCGACAATCTCGCGCCAGCGCTCGCCGATATTGGCGGGCAACGCCTCGCCCGCCGAGGTGCAAAGCCTGAGCCGCTTCGAGCCCGCGCCCTTGCCCAGATCCTTGTGCGCGAGCAGGGCGGAAAATAGCGTGGGCACGCCGTAGAAGATCGTCGGCTGCTCGCGCTTGATCACCTCGAGCACGGAATCCGGCGTCGGCCGCTCGGGCAGGAGAATCGTCGTGGCGCCGACCGACATCGGAAACGACATCGCATTGCCGAGGCCGTAGGCGAAGAACAGTTTCGCCGCCGAGTACACGACGTCGTCCGGTTTGATCCCCATGACGTTCTGTCCGAACAGCTTCGCCGTCACGATCAGGCTCGACTGGATGTGCCGCGCCCCCTTCGGCTCGCCGGTCGAGCCCGACGAATAAAGCCAGAAAGCGACTTCGTCGGAGACCGTCGGTGCGTGCCACACCTCCGGCGTTCCGCCCGCGAGCACGTCGTCGAAGCGCTGCACCTTGAGCTTGCCGAGCTTGGGGACTTCCTTTTCGGCGCCCGACACGATCGCGAGCTTGAGCCAGGTGAGGCGGTCGAGAATGGGCAGAATGGAAGCGACAAGCTGCGGCGAGATCAGGATCGCTTCCGCGCGGCTGTCCTCGATGATGTAGGCGTATTGGTCGGGCGTCAGCAGCGTGTTCAGCGGAATGGGAATGACGCCGGCGCGGATCGCGCCCCAGAACGCGATCGGAAACTCGATGGTGTCGAGGTGCAGGAGAATGACGCGGCTTTCCGGGCGCAGCCCGAATTTGTACAGGCCGCGCCCGAACCGGCAGCTCGCCGATTGCAGCTCGCCATAGGTGAGCGCGCGATCCTTTTCCTTGAAGGCGACCTTGCCGCTATGGCCGCGCGCAATGTTGGCGTCGACGAAATCGGCGGCGGCGTTATAGGGCCGCCGCGCGGAAAGCTCCTCTTGCTCGGACATCGTCCTCCCCCGGATTTTTATTTTTGGAGTACATGCACTATATTGCACGAAACGGTGGGCCATGAAAAGACGCGGCGACAAAACCGCCAAAAAGACCGAGGGCGGCGACCTTTCGAACGCGAGCTACCTCCGGCTCTTGGGCGACCGCGTCCGCACCATACGCAGCCGCCGCGCCATGTCCAGGAAGGCGCTCGCCAAGCACTCCGATGTCTCGGAGCGCTATCTCGCCGAACTCGAAGCCGGCAAGGGCAATTGCTCGATCGTGCTGTTGCGGCGCGTCGCCAAGGCGATGGGCGTGCCGCTCGCCGAGCTCATCGACGAGCGGCCCGAGCGCGACGTCGAGCATCTCCTGTTCCATCAATTGCTCGAGCGGCTGTCGTCCGCCGAATTGAGCGCGGCGCGCGAGCTTCTGCTCTCGCGCCACGGCGGGCCTTCGAACGAGGCGCGGCGGGCCCGCATCGCGCTGATCGGGCTTCGCGGCAGCGGCAAGTCGACGCTCGGCAAATTGCTCGGCGCCAAGCTCGCCGCTCCCTTCATCGAGCTCGATCGCGAGATCGAGAAGACGAGCGGTTTGGCGCTCGGCGAGATCTTCGAGATGTTCGGGCAGCCGACGTTCCGCCGTTTCGAACGGGCGGCGCTGGACGCCGTGATCGACAAGCATCGGCAATTCGTGCTCGCGACCGGCGGCAGCCTCGTCACCGAGCCCGGCACCTTCGAGCGTCTGCTCACCGCGTGCCTGACGATCTGGGTGCGCGCCAAGCCCGGCGAGCATATGAGCCGGGTGATCGAGCAGGGGGACTTGCGGCCGATGGCCGACAACAAGCGCGCGATGGACGACCTCGTGTCGATCCTGAAGAGCCGTGAGCCGCTCTACGCCAAGGCCGACTACGTGCTGGAAACGGCCGGCAAGACGCCGGAGCAGAGCTTGCGCGAAATCATCGCCTGGCTCGAGGGTGCCGCGAACGCCACGGTTCGCAGGCTCGCGCGCCTCGGCGGCTAGACGCCGAGATGGCGGTGGATCAGCGCCTCGTTGGCCTTCAGCGCCGCCGTCGTGCCCTCGAACACGATCTCGCCCTTGGCCATCACCACATGCCGCTCGGCGAGCGCCAACAGATCGTCGAGGTTCTTGTCGACGACGATCGCCGCGATTCCGGCCGCGGCGACTTGCCGGAGCGTCGCCCAGATTTCGTCGCGCACCTTGGGCGCCAGCCCCTCGGTCGCCTCGTCGAACAGGATGATGTCGGGATTGGTCATCAGCGCGCGCCCGATCGAGAGCATTTTCTGCTCGCCGCCCGAAAGCTCGTTGCCCCAATGCGTCCGCCGCTCGGCGAGTCGCGGAAACAGGGAATAGATGCGCTCGAGCGTCCAGTCGGGGCGCGTCCCGCGTCCGGGCCGGGCGGCGAAGGTGAGGTTTTCGATCACCGTGAGGTTGGGAAAGATTCCGCGGTCCTCGGGAATGAAGGCGAGCCCGGCGCGGGCGATGAACGAAGGGCGGTTGCCGGTGATGTCGGCGCCGTTGAAAATAACGCGGCCCGTCCGCGGCTTCACCAGGCCGACGAGGCTCCGCAACAGCGTCGTCTTGCCCATGCCGTTGCGGCCAAGCAGGCTCACGGTCTCGCGCGGCATCACGCGAAAATCGACGCCGCGGAGGACGTGGCTCTGCCCATAATAGGTGTTGATCTTTTCGGCGGCGAGTACGGGCGCGGTCATCGCACGATCTCCTGCCCCCAGCGGCCGAGATAGGCTTCGCGCACCGCCCGGTCGCGGCGGATGTCATCGGGCTTCCCGTGCGCGAGAAGCTTGCCCTCGACCAGCACGGTGAGCGTGTCGGCGGCCGCGAAGATCGCGTCCATGTCGTGCTCGATCAGGACGATCGTGTGATTGACGGAGAGCTTCCGCAATAGCGCGGTGACGCGGCTGGTTTCCTCCGCCCCCATGCCGCCGAGCGGCTCGTCGAGAATCAGGAGCTTCGCGCCCGAGGCGAGCAGCATCGCGATCTCAAGCTGCCGTTGTTCGCCGTGGCTCAAATGCGAAGCAACCATTTCCGCGCGCGCGCTCAAGCCGGTGGCGGCGAGCGCGTGCGCGATCTCGCCCGCTTCCTCGCGCGCGAATTTGCCCACCCGCAGGCGAAACGGCGACGAATGGCGCGCGTGCGCCGCGATCAGGCAATTTTCCCGGACCGTGAAGGGCAGGAAGATATTGGTGCGCTGATAGCTCCGCCCGAGCCCGCGCCGGGCGATCGCGTAAGGCGTCCGGCCGGCGATTTCCTCGTCGTCGAGCCGGATGCGCCCGGCGGTCGGCTTCGATGCGCCGGAGAGGAGATTGACGAAGGTGGTCTTGCCGGCGCCGTTCGGGCCGATGATGCCGTGCACGAGATTGGGCGCGAGTTTGAGCGAGACGCCGTTCACCGCCACGAGGCCGCCGAACGCGCGCGTGAGCCCCTCGACGGCGAGCGCCTTTCCGCGTTGCGGGCGCTCCTCTTGCAGATCGCCGGCAGGCCGATCGCGCCCGGGCTCTGCGCGCGGCGCGCGCGTCTCGAACAGGCCCGCGATCCCCCGCGGCCACGCCAGCACCGCGGCGATCAAGATGAGGCCGAGCCCGAGCGACCAATGGTTGGCGATCGGCCCAACCCAGCTTCCGGTCTTGAGCACCTCTTCGATCGCCGAATAGAGGAGGGCGCCGAGGATCGGGCCGAACAAGGTGCCGGCGCCACCGAGCACCACCATCATGATGGCGATGCCCGATTGCCGCCAGCCGAAGAGATCCGGCGCGACGTAGCCGTCGATGGTCGCGTACAGAACGCCCGCGAAGCCCGCCACCGCGCCGGCGAAGACGAAACTCAGGAGCTTGTGGGCGTAGGTGTTGAAGCCGAGGGCGCCCGCGCGTTCCTCGTTCCAGCGGATCGCCTGCAAGACGCGGCCGAAGGGCGTGCGTACGAGCGCGAGCATAAGAAGATAAACGGCGACCAGCGCCCCGAGACAAAAATAGTAAAACGCGAAACGGCTCTCGAAATCGAGGAGCGTCTTGCCGAAAAGCGAAATCGCGGGCTTCACGTTGATATAGGCGCCGTCCGATCCGCCGGCGATGCGGCTCGTGTAGAACAGCGAGAACAGCATTTGCCCGAAGGCGAGCGTGACCATGATGAAATAGAATCCGCGCGTCAGCACGCAGAAGGCGCCGATGATGGCGGCGGCCGCGCCCGCGGCCAGCATGGCGGCCGGAAACGCGATGAGGGCGTTGGCCGCTTCCGCTTGCGGCGAAATGAAATAGAGCGAGTAGGCGCCGAGCCCGAAGAACATCGCGTGGCCGAAGCTGACGAGGCCGGTGATGCCGATCAGGAAATCGAGGCTGACGACGAAAATCGCGAGCACCAGCACGCGCGTCGTGAACTTGATCGCGTAGGAGCCGCCGACAAACGGCACCAGCAGTGCCGCGACGAGAAGCGCGATCAGAAGGATCACGATGAACGGTCGGGGCCTTTGCAACACGGTCTAGGCTCGCCCGAACAGGCCGCCCGGCCGTGTCACCAATACGGCCGCCATCAGCGCGTATACCACCATGCTCGCGAATTGCGGCAGGTAGACTTTGCCAAAAGCGTCGGCGAGGCCGATCAACAGGGCGCCGACGAAGGCGCCGCGCACGCTGCCGATTCCGCCGATCACGACGACGACCAAGGAAGTAATCAGGACCGACTCGCCGATGCCGGGATACACGCTCTCGATGGGCGCCGCGATGATTCCGCCGGCGGCCGCGAGCGAAACGCCCGTGGCGAACACGAAACGGAACAGAAGCCGCGTGTCGATACCGAGCACCTCGACCATCTCGCGGTTCGATTCACCCGCGCGGATCATGCGGCCGATTTTCGTGCGCTGGATCACGAACATCATGGCGAGCGCGAGCAGAATGCACAGCCCCGCGACCGCGATGCGGTAAACGGGATAGCTCATGAGGCCGAAAATCTTCACGCTGCCGGAAAGATAGGAGGGGATCGGAACGCTATGCGGGAACGTTCCCCATATAATCCGCTGCAGCTCGTTGAATACCAAGATGAGCCCGAAGGTGAGCAGCACCTGCTGCAGATGATCGCGCGCATAGAGATGCCGGATGAACAGCCACTCGATGGCGGCGCCGAACAGAAACGCGAGCGGAATGCCGAGCGCGAGCGAGAGAAAGATGTCGCCGGTGAGGCTCGTCAGCGTCAGCGATAGATAGGCGCCGAGCATATAGAACGAGCCGTGCGAGAGATTGATGACCCCCATGATGCCCAAGACAAGGGTCAAGCCGCTCGCGGCAAGAAAGATCAGCAAGCCGTATTGCAGGCCATTGAAGATTTGGGTGAGGACGAGATCCATGACGGCTTAGCCCAAACACAATAGTGGCGGGGACCGGAGTCCCCGCCGCGCTATCGGTTCAGCTCGAGAGTTTGCAGCCGGTTCCCGGATCCGAGAACTTGGTCGCCACGGTCTTGATCAGCACGTTCTTGCCGCCCTTCAACTCGCGCAGATAAAAGTTCTGGACGGGGTTGTGGGCAGCCGAAATATCGAACGGCCCGCGCGGGCTCTTGAACGAAGCCGTGCCCATCGCGGCAAACATCGCGTCGCGCTTCGACACGTCGCCGCCCACGGCTTTCAGGCCCGCCTCCAACAATTGCATCGTGTCCCAACCCTGCACGGCGAAGACATCCGGCGCGACCTTGTAGGCGTCGGTGAAGTCCTTGCGGAACGCCTTGTTCCAATCCGGCATCGCCTTGATTTTGTGCGCCTGCATCAGCACCTCGGCGTGGTGCGTCATGTAAGCCTCGAGGTCGCTCGGCCAGCCGGGGC
>JBGPVT010000126.1:0-5987 GCA_041491825.1 Xanthobacteraceae bacterium
CGATAATATTCGTAGCGCACGATGTCGAAATTGTTCTGGCCGCGGGCGACCGGGAGGGTGGCGCCCCACCAGTCCTTCACCCGCTCGTATTCGATGAAGCGGCCGGGCTCGAAGCGGCCGACGCGATAGGGACCGGAGCCGAGCGGCGCTTCCAGCGTCGAATCCTCGAAATTCCTCGTCGAATAATAGGCGCGCGAGAAGATCGGCAGGCCGGCGACGAACAGCGGAATTTCCCGCCCGCGCTTGGGCGAGAACTTCACGGTGAGCGTAGCGTCGTCGTCGGCCGCGATCTCTACCACGTCGCGCATCAATTGCCGGATGATGGGGTGGCCTTTTTCCTTCAGCACGTTGAACGAGAAGGCCGCGTCATGCGCGGTGAGTCGCGTCCCGTCATGAAATTTCGCTTCCGGCCGCATGAGAAAACGATAGGTCGAACCATCCGCTGAAATTCGTACGCCGCGCGCCGCGAGCCCGTACATCGCGTCGGGCTCGTCGAGCGCGCGCACCATCAGGACGGCGAAGGTGAGCTCTATGCCTTGGGCGGCGTCGCCCCGGAGCACGTAGCCGTTCAGCGAGTTGAAGGTGAGAAAGGACTGGTTGTAGGCGCGGTAGGCGCCGACGTGGGAAAAGCCGCCGCCTTTCGGCGCCTCCGGATTGACGTAGTCGAAGCGGGAAAAGTCGGCGGGATATTTCAGATCGCCGAAGGCGGAGATGCCATGAACCGTCTTTTCCTCGGCCGCCGCGGCGCCACGCGGCAACCAGGCCGCCGCCGCCGTCGATCCGCCCATGACCAATAAGGAGCGCCGCGTAAGTCCGCGCGCCCCGATCACTGCTTCACCCCGACCTTGGCGGCGCGCTCCTTGTCGTACCACCAGATCTCTGGAAAGCCGTAGGAATAGGTAGGCAGCTTTTCCGGCCGCGCGAAGCGGTCCCAGCGCGCGGTGCGCGCGTGGGGGATCGTCCAGCCGGGCACCACGTAGTGATTCCACAGGAGCACGCGGTCGAGCGCCTTGGTGGCGGCGACCAATTCGTCGCGGTCCTTGGTGAAGATCACGCGATCGATCAGCGCGTCGACGCCCGCGTTCTTGATGCCGCCGTAGTTGCGCGAGCCTTCGCGGTCGGCGGCTTCCGCGCCGAAATAGTCGCGCTGCTCGTTGCCCGGCGACAGCGACTGACCCCAGCCGCCGACGATGATGTCGAACTCGCGGGCGCGGGTGCGATTGATATATTGCGAACTGTCGACGACGCGCGTGGAGACCTCGATGCCGAGCCGATCGAGCGCGGGCTTGTAGAACAGGACGACGCGTTCGAAGGCGGGGCTGACGAGCAGGAAATCGACCCTGAACGGCTCGCCGGTCTTGGCGTTGACGAGCTTGCCGTCGCGGATCTCGTAGCCCGCCTCGCGCAGGAGCCGCATCGCCTCGCGGAGATTGGCGCGGCGCGCTTCCTCGCCGCCCGCGACGGGATTCTGGAACGGCTTGCTGAAGACCTCGGTCGGAATCTTGTCGCGCACGGATTCGAGGATTTCGAGCTCCTTGCCCGCCGGCAGGCCGGAGGAAGCAAGCTCGGAGCCCGTGAAGTAGCTGTCGCAGCGCCGGTACTGGCCGTAGAACAGCGTCTTGTTCATTTCCTCGAAATCGAGCGCGTAGCTGAAGGCGAGCCGCACGCGCGGATCCTTGAATTTGTCGCGGCGGAGATTGAAGATAAAACCCTGCATCAGGCCGCGCGCGCGCTCGGGGAAAGTTTCGAGGATCACCTTGTTCTCGCGCCGCGCGGGAAAGTCGTAGGCGGTGGCCCAGTTCTTGGCGACCGCTTCGGAGCGGAAGTCATATTGGTCCGCCTTGAAGGCTTCGAGTTCGACGGTGTCGTCGCGGTAATATTCGTAGCGGATTTCGTCGAAATTATCGCGCCCCACATTCACCGGCAGCTTGCCGCCCCAATAATCCTTCACGCGCTCATAGGCGACGGTGCGTCCCGGCACGAAGCTTTTGATCTTGTAGGCGCCGTCGCCGAGCGGCGCCTCCAGCGTGCCGCTCGCAATGTCGCGTTGTTTGCCGGCGGCGTCCTTGCCGGTCCACCAGTGCTTCGGCAGGACGTTGATCTGGCCGACGATCTGCGGCAGTTCGCGGTTGCCGGGCCCGTCGAAGGTGAAGGTGACCTCGCGCTCGCCGGTCTTTTCGGCCGCCTTCACGTGGCGATAGTAGAAGGCCTGGTTCGGGTTCAGTTTCTTCAACTGCTCGAACGTCCACATCACGTCCTCGACCGTCACCGGCTTGCCGTCGTGCCAGCGCGCCTCGGATCGCAACCGGTACGACACCCAGGAATAATCCGGCGGGTAGCGCACGGCTTCGGCGAGCAAGCCGTATTCGGTCGCCACCTCGTCGAGGGCGGGCGTCATCAGCGTGTCGTAGATGAGCGTGATGCCGGCGGCCGGCGTGCCGCGCGGGATGACGAAATTGAAGCTGTCGAAGGTGCCGTCCTGGCCGAGCCGGACGAGCCCGCCCTTCGGCGCATACGCATTGACGTAATCGAAATGCTTGAAGTCGGCGGGATATTTCAGCGTGCCGAGGAGCGAAAGCCCCTGCCGCCACTCCGGCGATTGCGCCTGCGAACCGACGGCCGAGGCCGCGAGCGCGATCGCTAGAATCGCGAGGACTTTCGACAGTTTCAAAGTGCACTCCGTCAGCGTCGGGATCGAAACTCGACGGCAATTATGACGCTTTTCCGTCGCTGCGCCACTTGCGCGGCCGGACTAACGGGAACGTGAAGCGAGCTTAATGTTTGGGCGCGACCGGCAGCGGCGCCGGATTGTCGGCGAGCGTGTTGAGATAGGCGATGAGGTCGGCGCGGTCCGAGCCCTTGGAGATTCCGGCGAAGGCCATAGAGGTGCCCGGTACCATCGCGCGCGGGCCCAAGAGATAGGCGTTGAGTTCCTGGATCGTCCACTTGCCGCCCTTGGCCTTCATCGCGGCGGAGTAGGAAAAGCCCTCATGCGCGGCGCGCTCGCGGTTGACGATGCCGTACAGGTTGGGGCCGACCTTGTTGGGGCCGCCCTTGACGAAGTCGTGGCAGGCGAGGCATTTTTTGGCGCCGCTCGCGCCCTTCTCGGGGCTCGCCTGCGCCAGCAACTGCTCGATCGGCTCTTCTACCGGTGCCGCGGCGCTGCCGCCGGCAGGCTGCTCGCTGACCACGATGTCGTAGCCCGGCTTGTCCGGCTTATGGGGGGAAAAGATCGCGCCGGTGAGAATGTTTAGCGCCAGAGTAACGAGAAGCGTACCGAGCACCGCCCCCAAAATCTTGTTGATCTCGAAACTGTCGGTCATTCGCCGGAGGCTCCCCGCCGCCATAAAGACGGGGAGTCGCTCGCGCGCTCCCCACTTTCGCGGAATTGCTAACGCTTTGCGCGGTGCGATGCAACCCGTATAACCCCCGCGCCCGCTGCTACTTTCTGCCACTTGCGGGCAACGGAAACGCCGCGATGGCCGCTCTCCAACCCGTCTCCGACATTCTTGTGCTCGTGCCGGCGCGCTTGAACGCGACGCGGCTGCCCAGCAAGCCGCTCGCCGACATCGCCGGCCTGCCGATGATCGTGCAGGTGATTCGGCGCGCCGAGGAAGCGGGCGTGGGTTCCGTGTGGGCCGCGACCGATGCACCGGAGGTCGTTGGCGCGGTGGAGGCGGCGGGCGGCCGGGCGGTGATGACGCGCGCCGACCATCAATCCGGCTCCGACCGCATTTTCGAGGCGCTGGGCCAAATCGACCCCGGGGGCCGGGCGAAAATCATCGTCAACATGCAGGGCGATTTGCCGACCATCGAGCCGCAAGCGATCCGTGCCGTACTTCTTCCGCTTGTCGATCCGATGGTGGACATCGCCACCATCGCCGCCGTCATCACCGAGGCGAGCGAGCGCACCGATCCGAACGTCGTCAAGCTCGTCGGCACAGAGGTCGCGCCGGGACGCCTGCGCGCGCTTTATTTCACGCGGGCGACCGCGCCCACGGGCGAGGGGCCGCTCTACCATCACATCGGCCTTTATGCCTACCGCCGCGCGGCGCTCGAAAAATTCGTAAAGCTCAAACCCTCGCCGCTTGAGCGGCGCGAGCGGCTCGAGCAATTGCGCGCGCTCGAAGCCGGTATGCGCATCGATGCCGCGATCGTTGACGGCGTTCCGCTCGGCGTCGATACTCCCGCCGACCTCGAAAAGGCGCGTGCGATCTTGCAGGCGCGGCGGGTCGCCTCCGGAAATCCACGATGACGAAAAAGAAAAAAACGATCGTCTTCCAGGGCGAGCCCGGCGCCAACTCGCACATCGCCTGCCGCGAGGCCTATCCCGATTACGAGCCCAAGCCCTGCGCCACCTTCGAGGACTGCTTTGCCGCCGTCTCCGCCGGCGAGGCGGAGCTCGCGATGATCCCGATCGAAAACTCGGTCGCCGGCCGCGTCGCCGACATTCACCACCTGATGCCGACCTCGGGGCTCCACATCGTCGCCGAGTATTTTCTCCCGATCAGCCATCAGCTGTTGGGTATCAAGGGCGCGAAGCTTTCGGACCTGAAGACGGTGCAGAGCCACGTCATGGCGCTCGGCCAGTGCCGCAACATGATCAAGAAGCTCGGCCTCAAGCCCGTCATCGGCGCCGACACGGCGGGCGCCGCGCGCCATGTCGCGGAGGCCGGCAACAAGAGCGAGGCGGCGATCGCCTCGAAGCTTGCCGCCGAAATCTACGGCCTCGACATTCTTTCCGCCGACATCGAGGACGAGGTGCACAACACCACGCGCTTCATCGTGCTCTCGCGCGAGCCGAAATGGGCGGCGAAAGGCGGCGACCTGACGGTGACCACCTTCGTCTTCCGCGTGCGCAACCTGCCGGCCGCGCTCTACAAGGCGCTCGGCGGCTTCGCCACCAACGGCGTCAACATGACGAAGCTCGAGTCCTACCAGCTCGAGGGCAAGTTCTTCGCGACGCAGTTCTATTCCGACGTCGAGGGCCACCCCGAGGACCGGCTGGTCAAGCTCGCGCTCGAGGAGCTCGCCTTCTTCTCGCGCGAGATGAAGATCCTCGGCGTCTATCCGGCGCATCCCTACCGGATCGCCACCGCCGAGAAGCAGAACTAGCCGAAAACTTTCTCTCCCCGCTCGATAAAGGCGCGGATCAAATGGTGGGCGATCGCCACCGGCGGCGGCGTGAAAATTTGTTCGCGATGGCGGCGAAGCAGCATCTCGGCGAGTTCCGCGCGCTCGATCCAGCGCGCGCCCTCTAACTCGTTCCGATCGATGGTGAGATCGGTCGACTCGGCTTCGGCGTGAAATCCAATCATCACCGACATCGGAAACGGCCAGGGCTGCGACGCATAATAGGAGACGCGGCCGATTTTGATGCCGGCCTCCTCGAACATTTCGCGCCGCACCGCTTCCTCGAAGGTTTCGCCGGGCTCGACGAAACCCGCGAGGCACGACCACATGCCGGGCGGAAAACGCGCTTGCCGCCCGAGCAGACAACGCTCGCCGTCGATCGCGAGCATGATGACGCAGGGATCCGTGCGCGGAAAATGATGCGCGCCGCAAGCCGGGCAATCGCGCCGCCAGCCGGCCTCGGCGCTTTTGCTCTCATGCCCGCATTTCGCGCAGAAGCGGTGCGTCGCGTGCCAGGTGAGCAACGCCTTGGCGGTGGCAAGCCCCGGCAGGTGCTCGGGGGCGAGGCCCTGCATCGCGATCGAGCGAAGATCGAGGATCAAGAGATCGCCGCGCGCCTTCAGCGCCTCGGCGGTCGCCTGCGCGAGCGAAACGCCGGTACGCGCAGCACCTTCGGCAAGCCCGACAAATACCCGCTCGAAGATAGGCCCGAGGCTCTTCGCTTCTTCGCGCGAAAGCAGCGGATCGAGGTTCTCGCCGCGGCGCGCGAGTACGACGACTTCGCCGCTGATCGCGTAGACGCCGGCGCCGCGATGGCGTTCCGCCGCTGCGACGAAGGCCGCGTCGCCGCGCCG
>JBGPVT010000127.1:0-5943 GCA_041491825.1 Xanthobacteraceae bacterium
ACCGTCACCGACTTCGCGAGATTGCGCGGCTGATCGACGTCGGTGCCGCGCTGCACGGCGGCATGATAGGCGAGCAACTGCACCGGCACCGCGTAAACGATCGGCGTCACGGTCGTGGGCATTTCGGGGAGAGTCAGGATCGCGCTCGCCTTGTCGCCGGCTTCGGCCGCACCCTTGGCGTCGGTGATGAGAATGACCTTGCCTTTGCGCGCGAGCACTTCCTGCATGTTCGAGGCGGTTTTGTCGAACACCTTGTCGTAGGGCGCGATCACCACCACCGGCATATGCTCGTCGATCAGCGCGATCGGTCCGTGCTTGAGTTCGCCCGCGGCATAGCCCTCGGCGTGGATGTAGGAAATTTCCTTCAGCTTCAGCGCGCCTTCGAGCGCGAGCGGATAGCTGGTGCCGCGGCCGAGATAAAGCACGTCCTTGCAGTCCTCCAATTCCTGCGCGATCCGCTCGATCTTGGGCTCGAGCGCGAGCGCTTCGTTGAGATGACGCGGCACTTCGATGAAGGCGCGCACGAGCTTGCGCTCGTCCTCTTCCGAAAGCGTTCCGCGCGCGCGGCCGGCCGCGACCGCGAGGCAAGCGAGGGCCGCGAGCTGGCAGGTGAAGGCTTTGGTGGAGGCGACGCCGATTTCCGGCCCCGCCAGCGTCGGCACCACGACCTCGCTCTCGCGCGCGATCGTCGAGGTCGGCACGTTGACGACGGAAAGCGTGTGCTGGCCGTGCTCCTTGGCGTAGCGGAGCGAAGCGAGCGTGTCGGCGGTCTCGCCCGATTGCGAGACGAAGATCGCGAGCCCGTTCTTCGCCATCGGCGCATCGCGGTAGCGGAACTCCGACGCAATATCGAGATCGACCGACAGCCGCGCGAAGCGCTCGAACCAGTACTTCGCCACCTGCCCCGCGTAGAAGGCGGTGCCGCAGGCCGAAATCGTGATGCGGTCGAGATTCTTGAAGTCGAACGGCAGCTTCACCGGCAGCCGCACGCGCTCGTGCGCCATGTCGAGCATCGAGGCGAGCGTATGGCCGACGACCTCGGGCTGCTCGTGGATTTCCTTGGCCATGAAATGGCGGTGATTGCCCTTGTCGACGAGGAAGGCGCCGGCGGCGCTCGTCTGCACCGGCCGCACCACGCGATGGCCCTCGCTGTTCTGGATCTCGGCGCCGTTGCGATCGAGCACCGCGAGGTCGCCCTCTTCGAGATAGGAAATCGTGTCGGTGAAGGGCGCGAGCGCAATCGCGTCGGAGCCGAGATACATCTCCCCCTTGCCGTAACCGACCGCCAAGGGACTTCCCTTGCGCGCGCCGATCAGCAAATTCTCCTCGCCATCAAACAGGAAGGCGAGCGCGAAGGCGCCTTTCAAGCGCGGCAGAGCGGCGGTGACCGCTTCGACCGGTTTCTTGCCGGCCTTCATTTCCTGCGTGACGAGATGGGCGATCACCTCGGTGTCGGTCTCGGTCTGAAATTTCGCGCCCTTTTTGGTCAGTTCCTCGCGCAGCTCCCGGTAATTCTCGATGATGCCGTTGTGGACGACGGCGAGCTTGTCGGTCGCGTGCGGATGGGCGTTGGTCTCGTTCGGCGCGCCGTGCGTCGCCCAACGCGTGTGGCCGATGCCGATCTTGCCCATGAGCGGCGCTTCAACGAGGCGCTTTTCGAGGTTCTTCAGCTTGCCCTCGGCGCGGCGGCGCGTGAGGTGGCCTGCTTCCAGCGTCGCGATGCCCGCCGAGTCGTAGCCGCGATATTCGAGGCGCTTGAGCGCGTCGACGAGGCCGCCCGCCACCGGCTCGCGCCCGAGAATGCCGACGATGCCGCACATGAAATGGTTCCTCGCCCCGAAACCTAGCAAACAGCCGTTTAGAGATGGTTCCTGTGGAGGGAAAGTCAATTCGGATTGCGGCGGATTTCAAGCGCGGTCTGGCGTCGCGGTTAAGTGCTTATGCCATGTGGGCGTTTCCGCGTTAAGGAATATGCTAAACGCTCTGCACAGCAAGGACCCAAGGGAAGAAACGCCGATGCCGATCAAGCTCTACGACTCCAAGATCTCTCCCTACGCGCGCAAGGTGCGGCTCGTCGCCGCCGAGCTCGATATTCCGATCGAGAAGATTTCGCTCGATTTCCAGAAGGGCGATCCGAAGAAGCCCGAATATCTCGCGCTCAATCCGAACGGCAAGGTGCCGACCCTCGACGACGACGGCTTCGTGCTGTGGGAGTCGATTGCGATCCTGAAATACCTCGCGGGCAAGAAACAACGGCTGCTGCCTGCGGGCGCGCGCGGCGCCGCGCAAGCGGATCAATGGATGTATTGGTGGGCGAACCATGCGGAGCCGGCGATCGAGCTGTTGCTCTACGAACTCGTGCTGAAACCCTTCTTCGGCAAACCCGGCAACGACGCGAGCATCATGCAGGAAGCGCGCGATCTCCTCGATCGCTATCTGCCCGTGCTCGACAAGCAGCTTACCGGCAAGGAATACGTGCTCGGCGATCTCAGCATCGTCGACTTCGCCATTGCGCCACCGCTCGAGCTTTCGCAGCGGCGCCTGAACGTCGATCTCAATCAATATCCGGGCATCACCGCCTGGCTCGCGCGGCTGCAGGCAAAGCCGTATTGGAAGACGGCGTGAGCCGCGATTTCGCGCTTCCTCGCGTCAGCTCTTCTTGCGCGATTCCCGGCGCTCGACCGGCGTGACCTGAAAGGCCGCGACCTCCGCGCCGCGTAGCGCGTCCACCGCGAGCGAACGGTCGATGCGTTCGCCGTTCAGAAGCCGGATCAAATCGTCGATGCCGGTCACCGCCTCGCCGTCGAGGCTCACGACGATGTCGCGGGGCTTCAGTCCCGCGGCCGCCGCGGGGCTGCCCTCCTCGATCGCGGTGATCATCGCCCCGAACCTGTTCGCGATGCCGGCGGCGACGGCAAGGCGCCGCGGAACCGGGATCGTTTGCGCCGACACGCCGATGAAGGCGCGGCGCACGCGGCCGTGCCGGATCAATTCGCCGAGCACGAACTTCGCGGTGTTGCTCGCGATCGCAAAGCAGATGCCCTGCGCGCCCAAAATGACCGCGGTGTTGATGCCGATCACCTCGCCTCGCGCCGACACAAGGGGCCCTCCGGAATTGCCCGGGTTGAGCGCGGCGTCGGTCTGGATCACGTCCTCGATCAGCCTTCCGGTGCTGCCGCGGAGCGAGCGGCCCAAGGCGGAGATGACGCCGGCCGTCACCGTCGACTCGAATCCGAGCGGATTGCCGATGGCGACCACGAGCTGGCCGCGATGCAGCCGCTTGGAATCGCCGAGGGATGCCGCGGGCAGATGTTGGGGCGAAGTGACGCGCAGGAGCGCGAGATCGGTATCGGCGTCCTCCCCGATCAAGCGCGCGCCGAGATTGAGACCGTCGGCGGTCGCGAGCCGGATGTCGCGGTTGCCCTGGACGACGTGGCTGTTGGTGAGCACGAACCCGTCGGGCGAGATGATCACGCCCGAGCCGACGCCGCCGCGGCGCCCGGAGCGGCCATGGGTTTCCACCCGAACGACCGCCGGGCCGACCGCATCCACGACGCCCGCGACCGCGCGCGAATAGGCGTCGAGCAGATCCCCGTCGTCGAGGGGATCGTGCTCTAGCGGACGAGCCTCGGAAGGGTCGCCAGAATCGAAAATGAAAGTTGGCTTTGGGTCCAGCATGGCAAATGCAAACCCCTATATGGGGGCCGTCATGCCGATTGTCAGGATGCTCAGTCGTCGGCGTACCAGTGTCCCGATTCCGAAGTTCGTAAACCTCGCTGCACGCTCTCATATGAACTTCGGAATCAAAGGGACACTGGCAAATCTATGATCCTAGTGCCCATTTGAACCCGAAGTTCGCAACCGAGCTTGCGGCATGGTGTGTGCGAACTTCGGGTTCGGGGCACTAGCCCTTCTTTCCCTTGTGCGCGCGCAGCCCTTTGATCGCGCGGAGCTTTTTCACCCAACCCTTCTTCACCACCTGACGGGCGCGTGAAACCGCGAGCGCCCCGTCCGGCACGTCCTTCACGATCACCGATCCGGTGCCGACATAGGCGCCGTCGCCGATCTTCACCGGCGCCACCAACGACGAGTTCGACCCGATGAAGGCCTCCTTGCCGACCTCGGTGCGGTGTTTTTCGATCCCGTCATAATTGCAGAAGATGGTGCCGGCGCCGATATTGGCGTCATCGCCGACGCTGCCATCGCCGATATAGGCGAGGTGATTGGCCTTGGCGCCCTTGCCGAACCTCGCCTGCTTTACTTCGACGAAATTGCCGACGCGCGCGCCCTCGCCGATCACGGTGCCGGGACGAAGCCGCGCGAATGGTCCGATGGTCGCGCCCGCCGCGATATGCGCGCCCTCGAGATGGGAGAACGAGCGGATCGTCGCCTTGTCCTCGACCACGACGCCGGGGCCGAAGACGACGTAAGGTTCCACCGTCACGTCGCGGCCGAGCTTGGTATCGGGGGCGAGATAAACCGTATCCGGCGCGACCAGCGTCGCGCCCGCCGTCATCGCGCTTTCGCGCAATCGTTTTTGCAGCACGGCGTCCGCCTCCGCGAGTTGCTTGCGGTCGTTGATGCCCATGACTTCCTCCTCCGGCGCCTCGCGGACGGCGGCGGCAAGTCCCTTGTCCGCCGCGACCGCGACCGCATCGCTCAAATAAAATTCCTGTTTCGTGTTCCGGTTGCCGATCGCGCGCACGATGTCCTGCGCGTGCTTGCCCGAGAGCGCCATCACGCCGGCGTTGCAGAGCCTGATCGCGCGCTCGGCTTCGCTTGCGTCTCGCTCCTCGCGAATGGCGTTGAGCCTGCCGTTCGCAATCACCAGCCGGCCGTAACCCGTGGGATCGGCCGGACGAAACCCGAGCACCGAGACGGCGGCCTCTTTCAAGCCATCGCGCACGCCGCGCAAGGTCTCGGCGCGCACCAGCGGCGTGTCGCCGAACACGACGACGATATCGTCGCCGTCCGCGAGCATCGCGCGCGCCGCCAAGAGCGCGTGGGCGGTGCCGCGCCGTTCCCGTTGCACGAAAATTCGTGCGCCGGGCGCAATCCGCTTCGCTTCCGCCGCCACTTTCTCTTGGCCGGGGCCCACCACGACGGCAATCTTGTCGGCGCCGGCGCCTTTCGCGGCTTCCAGCACATAGGCGATCAACGGCCGGCCGGCGATCCGGTGCAGGACTTTCGGCACGTGCGAGCGCATACGCGTTCCCTCGCCCGCGGCGAGCACGATGATCGCGGTCTTGGCGGCCATGAAAGCTCCCACGAACAGGCGTGTCAGCGGTGTAGCCGAACACCGGAAGGTCCGAAAGCGGTGGGCTTTTCAGCCCTCCGACTCTGGTAAATTGGCGCTCAAGTGATTCGCGAGAAGGCTCGTAGCCACCCGCCATGGCCATAACGCCAGCCGCCCCGCAACCGCGCCCGAAGGCAAAACGCCTTTCGGGGGCGGCGAGCTATCTCGTTTGGGGCGCGCTCGCCGTCTGCGCCGTGGTCGCGGCTTCGGTCCTGATCGCGCTCGGCATCGGCGCCTCGCGCGGCGGATTCGGCGTGGCGCAGACGACGACCGTGCGCCCGCCGCCGACCATCGTGCAAAAGCCGCAAGCGGCCTCCGAGTTTGAGATGGCCCGCCTCAACGACGCGCTGCGGGCGCTTTCCGCCGAACGCGAACGTTTGGCGGCGCGGGTCGACCAGCTGGAACGCTCGGTCGGCGATATCACGGCGAGCGTCAATTCGGTCAAGGAACGCACCCCCGTGCCCACGAATGCGCAGCTAGAAGCGAAGCCCGCGCCCGTGTCGCCGGCGGCGCCTATCGCTGCCGTCAAGGCCGAACAGCCGGCCGCACCGATCACGCCGGCCACGCCGCCGGGCGCCATCGCGCAATCTGCTCCGCCCGCCTCGGTTCAGGCCGCTGCAGCTGCCGTCGAGGAATTGGAGCAGGCC
>JBGPVT010000128.1:0-5898 GCA_041491825.1 Xanthobacteraceae bacterium
ACCCCGTCGACCGGCCGGCGGATGTTTTCGGCGGCGTCACCAAGCTCTATTTCGGGCGAAAATACCGGCCCTATCTCCTGCTCCCGGTCATTCCTCCGAAATCGGTGAAATGAGGGCGCGCAAAAATATCAGGCTTTCAGTTAAAAGCGGCCGCTTATTTCTTGATCGGCTGAATGCTGTCGATGATCGATGTCAACGCACTGGAGTTCGCTTTCAAACCCTCGTTCGAACCATAACAAAAGATCCCCATAAAATTGGCTCCCGTCTTGGTCGCGATCAGCGTAAAGACGGCGGTCTCCGGCCCGTCCGATATGGTGAAAGTAAAGTCGGTCGCGTCGAGGCCGTTAATCTTTCTGCTTGTTTGCTTGACCGACGCAGGATCGATTTCGACTCCGCGAATCTCAAGCATTTTGAATCCTTCATCCGCGGCCGATTTGACGTCCGCCCCGCCCACCGGTTCGACCATTATGTAAAATGTACGCTCCTGCGGCACACCTCCCTCGGCTCCGCGAAGCGTGTCGATGGGCTCCAGATAATCCGGAATGGTGACCCTGACCGCGGGGCTATCCGACGGCAGGGAAAAAGTATGCGCGGCCGCGAGCGAGGGGAGCAGGCAGGCGGCCATCAAGGCGAGAATTCTCATCCAATAGAACAAGTGATTTCTCCGTTTCGACACGCGGACGATCGTCGCGCGCGACTGTTGCCTCAGCGATCACGACAGCTAGGGAAGCCGCCGGGATGAGGCGAATAGAATTCCGCCTGTCAGATATGTCCCGGTCCCTGTTTGTCGAATATGCCGAGATGCCTCTGGCTTCCCTCCGGCATATCCGGGACGCTGATCGAGCGGCCCATATAGCTCGTCCACGGTTTCTCCGCGAGCGGCTGCACGGTGGCAAAATTCCAGAATTGCCGTTCCGTCATGACAATTTCCGTCACGCCTTGTTCCAGAACCCAATTTTGAAGCGCGGAAAGGCGCGCTGGTTCGCGATCGGTGAACATGGAATCGGGTATGGATTTTTTCATGTGTTTCCTCGGTTCATTTTATGCTACTTCCGTCTGCACTCGCATCGAAGGCGGCCAAATAGAACTGACCCGTCAATAACGCGGGTCGCGTGGCTCGAGGCAGATGCCTGAAAGCTCTACACGCCGATCCTTAATGAGTTCGGATTACCGATAAAGACGACGGACTATCGCTTTTATGACCGGCTGCAGTTCCGTTAATCGGACCAAGTGAGGGTAAGGCCGGCCACGCCCAAGGCGAGATTGAGGCCGACCTGACCCTCGACTGACAGCGGCTGCAAGGCGACCGACCGGCTGGAACCGCCCACCAAGACATTCGCGCCGACGCCGACGACGGCGGTGGCACCTCCGCTCGCGCCGACATATTCGCCGGCGAGCGCCCCCCGCAACCATCCATCGGTCGGCGCGAGCACGGCCCACGACATGATTCCTCCGGCCGTCGCGCCGATGTCGGGGCCGATGCGATTGATCGTGCCCAGGTAATGCTCCGGCGTGGGCCCGTAATCGGGGGTAAAGGTGCAACTCAATTTTTGGGTCGAACCGATGAGGAGGCCGATTCTCTCCGACGTATAACAAGTCAGCAAACCCACCTTGGTTTGCTGCGCGAAAGCCATCGAAGCGGATGCCGAAAGCAGCGCAAGCGCGAGAACCGTCGAACTGAGTTTGGACATGAATTGCCCCCTTTATGCCCGATCTAGATGCGTCAACTCGCCACCGGAAGCGTTCATACCAGCATCCACCGCGCGGCTACCGATGTAAACAGCGATGCTAGACTGATTGAATCACCATCAGGCCCGATCCATTGTCCACGGCAAAATTCAAACGAGTTCTTGCGGCGGTTGGCGGGCTTGGGCTCGCCTACGTCGTCATCGCTTATCTCGCCCTTCCAGAGGTCTGGAAGCATCACGAACATCAAAAAAGGCTGGAGCCACTTCCCGCGCTTACCCGCACCGCGCAGGGAATTCCGGGCGATCCGATCAACGTTGGATTAATCGGGACGAAAGAAGACATCGTTTGCGCCATGTATTACGCCGGTTGGTATCCGGCCGATCCGATCACGTTTCGAACGAGCCTCGGCATCATCGGTAGCGTCTTGCTCAACCGCCCCTACCCTGATGCGCCTGTCAGCTCGCTATATTATCAAGGAGCGAAACAAGCGCTTGCCTTCGAGAAACCGGACGGTACGAGCGCGGATCGCCGCGATCATTTGCGCCTGTGGCAGGCGCTCGAAAGCGGCGATGAGGCGCGGCCGGTGTGGCTGGGAGCGGCCGCCTTCGATCGCGGCATTGGGCTCAGTCGATATACGGGCGCGGTGACGCATCATATCGCGCCGAACGTCGATCTTGAACGCCAACAATTGACGGACAACCTGAATTCGGCGCGGATGGTGGAGGCGATCTACCAGGTTTCCGGCATCGGCCCGACCATCAACGGCCGCAACGGCGAAGGAGATCTCTATTTCACCGACGGCGACATATGGATTTCCCGGCTGGTGAAAGGTTGCGAAAAGCAGAGCGAGCCGGCGGTCGAACTTTCAAACCCGCCCATCGTCGCGCTGAAGAACATGATTTGGAAAGGCGTTACTTCCTTGGCTCCGAAAGACTGAGTTCAGCCCAAATATGCTCCGCCATTCACGTGCAGCGTCTGGCCCGTGATGTAACGCGCGCCGGGGCCGGCGAGAAAACGCACGGCGGCGGCGACATCCTCGGGCGCCCCTAACCGGCCGGCCAGCATGTTCTGGGTCTGGTGATGTTGCGGCTCGGGCGTGCCGGGCTTGCGTGCCGTGTCGATCAAGCCGGGTACCACGCAATTCACCGTCACGCGATCCGCCGCGAGATCGTGCGCAAGCGCGCGCGTGAGGCCGACGATTCCGGCCTTGGCGGTGATGACATGCGCCCGGTGTTTCGCACCGGTGTGAGCGCTGAGGCCGCCGATATTGATGATCGCGCCGGCGCCGCTTTTCTTCAGATACGGCAGGCACGATTTCGCGCAGTTGAAGGCGCCGTCCAGGATCACGCCGAGAATTTCCCGCCATTCCGCCGCCGTCATTGTTTCGAGCGGGGTTTCCTTTCTCACCGCGGCGTTATTGACCAAGATATCGATGCGGCCAAATCGTTCGGCGGCGGCCGCGACCATCGTTTCGACCGCGCCGGGGTCGGTGACGTCCGCGATCGCCGCGAGCGCGCGCCCGCCCCGTTTCTCGATCTCGCGCACGACGGATTCCGCTTCCGCGCGATTGGAGCGCGCATTGACCGCGACGGCGGCGCCGCCGGCGGCAAGCGCGAGCGCGATCATCCGCCCGATATTGCGCCCGGCGCCGGTGACAATCGCGACTTTTTCCTTGAGTTCTTGCCCGCTTCCCTCGATCGCCATGCTTCACCCGCGAAGAGCCGAAAGATCGTACGTCCCCTGAAAGAGCGTGCGCGCGAGATCGAGCGCCGCCTCGGCGCGGTCGAGAGGCCATCCTCCGTGCCGCGCATTTCCCATGAATTTCTCCTCGATCTCGCGCCGGAGAAGCGGCTCGCGGGCTCCGCCGCGCAGATGCGGCTGACGCTCCTCGGCGATCGTTCCGTCTCGAAGCACCGCGCGAATATGTCCGGTGTAGTTGTTCGGATAGGGACTATTCGGATCGATCTTGTAACGCACCTTGGCGGCCAGCGCGAGCACGCGCGGATCGTTGACGCGATCATCCGTGAACGCTTCTAACCCGATGGAGCCGTGGATGAAGGTCGCGGCAATGCAGTATGGCGTCGAGAATTTCGCGGCATAGCCGTTCGGCGGCCGCTGCTTGTCGGCGAGCGGCTCCCAAAGCCGATGCACGATTCCTTCCGCGGTCTCGCAAACCATCTCCTTGATGTCGTCAGCCAAAATTCCTTTGGCCGCAAGCCTGCGCGCGCAATCGATGTAGGGGTGGATCATGGTCCCGCACGGATAGGGTTTGAAGGCGAGCGTCTCCGTCACCCAGCGCTCACCGAAATCGCCTAGAAGCGCTGCATAATCGCCTTCGCTTGTGTGCGCAAAACCATGGAACAAACCGTGCGTCCCCTCGAAAACGGTGCGCGGACCGAAAAAATTCGCGCGCCCTAGAAGCGCCGCGCGCAAGCCCGACTGCGCCGCCCAGCCGGGATGCAGGCGTTTCGTCCACGCGCCCTCGGCCAGATACTCGATGATGCCGCCCGCCATGCTGCCCGCAATGCCGAGCGCATTGACGATCTGATCCGGTTTCAACCGGAGGGCCGCACCCACGCCGGCGGCGGCGGCCATCGCGCCCAGCACCGCGGTCGGATGAAAACCCGCGCGGTGAATGGCCTTCGGCACCACCAGGCTCAACCGGCAAAGAACTTCCACGCCGACGGCAATGCCGAGCAATGCGGAAGGCTTCTCGGCACGGTGCTGTTCGCAAATGGCAAGCACGGCCGGGACGATCACGGCACCCGCGTGCACCGGTCCGCCCTCGAAGGTGTCGTCGAAATCCTCGCCGTGCGCCGCGGTGCCGTTGACGAAGGCCGCGGCCGCCGCACTCGCGGAAGCGGAATGGCCGATCACCGTGCAAGGGCCCTTCTCTTCCCAACCGGCGAGCGCGCTCTTTACATAATTTTCGTTGCGCGCGGTCACGCAGAGACCGATGACGTCGATCAGCAACTCCTCGCATTTGATTCTAGTCTTCGATGGCAGGTCTTGCTCGACGATGGCCGAGATCTTTCTCGCCAGTACTTCGGCGACCGACTCTCGCGAATGCCCGGTCATCGTTTCCCGGCCCATCAGGCATTGCGCAAGCGAACGTCGCCGCCAAAACCGGGGATTCGGTTCGCGGCGACGACAATGGCGAAGGTGATCGCAAGCATCATGAGGCCGAGCACCGAAATCGCCGCGAGATCGCCGCTTTCGTTGAGGTCGAAGATCAGCACGGAAATCACCTTGGTCTCCGAGGTGAACAACATGATGGCGGCCGAAAGCTCGCGAATGACGCCGACGAAAATAAAGCACCAGGTCGCGATCACGCCCGTTCGCAAGAGCGGTGCCGTGATGCGGCCGAGCGTCTGTAAACGCGTGGCGCCGAGGATGCGGCTCGCGTCCTCGAGCTCCGGATGAACCCCGCGAAGTGCCGCTTGCAGTTGCTGGTAGGCCGATGGAAGGCTGATCGTGATGAAGGCGAGGAGCAAGATCCAGAGCGTGCCGTAAAGAACGAATGGCGGCCGCGTATAGCTCAAGAAGAGGCCGACGCCGAGAACGATGCCGGGAATCGCCACCGGCGCCGTCGCCAGAAATCCGAGTACGCGATAACCCGCGATCGCCTTGCGCGTGGTCATATAGGCGATGACGAGTGCGAACACCGTGCCGATCGTGGCCGCGAACACGCCGAGCAAGAACGTATTCTTCAAAGCGAGCTTGGTCGCCGAGAGCTCGAACAGCACGAAGTCGACGTTGCGGAGCGTGAAATTTTGCAGCGAAAGCAGTTGCGAAGGCACGCGTGAGAATGCCGCGTTCAACAGCGCGCCATAGGGCAAAAACACGGGATTGAGCAACAGCATGAAGCAGAGAGCCAGCGCCGGCCACCGCAACACGCCGAGCCGTACGAGCCGCGGATCGCTATTCCTGCCGCCGACCACCGAATAGCCGCGCCGCCCCAAGATCATAGATTCCGCGCGCAGCAGCAGGACCGTAAGAATAAGCAGCGGCAGCGAGGCCGCGGCGGCAAGCTCCGGCTTCGGCGGATACTGGAACAGACTCCAGATTTTCGTGGTCATGGTGTGAAACCCGGCCGGAATCGCGAGGATCGCGGGCGAGCCGAACAGCGTCATCGCCTGCAGAAAAGCGACCAGCGCGCCCGCGAGCAACGCCGGCATGACGAGCGGAATGGTCACGCGGCGCGCGGTG
>JBGPVT010000129.1:0-5886 GCA_041491825.1 Xanthobacteraceae bacterium
CGAAGCAGGGCGCGAAAAGCCTTGAGGTTCCCGCCGATAGTCGGGCGCACCGCCAGGTCGCGGCGCTGTCGCACCCCGATCTCGTGGTGCTGCGAAGGATCGCCAACGAGGAAGGCAAGAAGCCGCCGAGCGAAATTCCGGTCGACGAGGTGCGCCGCGCGATTTCGTTCTTCGGCTCGACCGCCGCGATGGGCGGATGGCGCGTCGCCATCGTCGATTCCGTCGATGAGTTGAACGCCAACGGCACCAACGCTTTGCTGAAAGTGCTGGAGGAGCCGCCGCCGCATTCGCTGTTTTTGCTGATCTCGCACACGCCGGGACGATTGATCGCGACCATCCGCTCGCGCTGCCAGAAGCTTTCGCTGCGCCCGCTCGCCGAAGCCGATGTCGTCAAGGCGGTCGAATCGATCGTCGATAAAATTCCCGATCTCGCACGCGGCCAAATCAAGGAAGCCGCGGCCGCTGCGGGCGGCAGCGTGCGCCGCGCGCTGGCACTTCTGCTCGGCGAGGGGCTGGAAGTGCGCGGCCTCACCGAGGAGATGTTGGCGAAGCTCCCCGCCGTCGACGGCGAGGCGTTGCACAAGCTCGGCGACAAGCTCTATGGCGGCGACGCGGTCTACGTCTTCGCCGAGACCGTCGAGGATTGGCTCGCGCTTGCGGCGACGAAAGAGGGTGCAGCACCCGCGCGCCTTGCACGCTTCGCAAGGACATGGGAAAACGTGCGCCGCGCCGCGGCCGAGACCGACATCTACAATCTCGACCGCAAGCCGCTCGTGTTTCAGGTTTTTTCCATGCTGGCCGAGGCGACGCGCTAGTCACGCGCGGCGCGCGCTCCGGAGGTTGCATCCATGGCGGCCAAGAAGAAAAAAAACAAGAAGAAATCGCGCGCCAAGCGGCCGGCCACTAAGGCGCGTAGCGCCGGAAAGTCGCGCGCGAAGAAATCGTCCGCGAAAAAGGCAGCAGCAAAGAAGCCGTCCGCAAGGAAATCGCCGGTCAAGAATCCGGGCGCCGGCAAGTACTATCTGACGACCGCGATTTCCTACCCGAACGGCGCGCCGCATATCGGCCACGCCTATGAGGCGATCGCGACCGACGCGATCGCGCGCTTCGCGCGGCTCGACGGCAACGACGTTTTCTTCCTCACCGGCGTCGACGAACACGGGCTGAAAATGACCCAGACCGCCGCCAAGGAAGGAATTTCGCCGCGCGCGCTCGCCGACAAGAACGCTCCGCAATTCCGCGCCATGTGCGACCGGCTGAACGTGTCCTACGACCGCTTCATCCGCACCACCGAGCCCGCGCATTACAAATCCTCGCAGGCGATCTGGCGAAAGATGGCGGCGGCCGGCGATATTTATCTCGGCAATTACGAAGGCTGGTATTCGGTGCGCGACGAGGCGTTCTACGCCGAGTCCGAAACGAGCGTGGGCGAGGGCGGCGTGCGCCTCGGTCCGCAGGACACGCCGGTCGAATGGACGAAGGAGAAGACCTATTTCTTCAGGCTCTCCGCCTATCAAAAGAAGCTGCTCGCGCACTACGACGCGCATCCCGATTTCATCCTGCCGGCGACGCGCCGGAACGAAGTGGTGAGCTTCGTCAAAGCGGGGCTGCAGGATTTGTCGGTCTCGCGCACGAGCCTCACCTGGGGCGTGCCGGTGCCGGATTCACCGGGCCATGTGATGTATGTCTGGGTCGACGCGCTCACCAACTACATCACCGGCGTGGGCTATCCCGACGAAAAATCCCCCTCCTTCCGTCGTTACTGGCCCGCCGATCTGCACGTGATCGGCAAGGACATCGTGCGCTTCCACGCCGTCTATTGGCCGGCCTTCCTGATGTCGGCAGGGATCGCGCTGCCGAAGCGCGTGCACGGCCACGGATTTCTGTTCAATCGCGGGGAGAAGATGTCGAAGTCGATCGGCAACGTCGTCGATCCGTTCGCGCTCGCCGACGCTTACGGCGTCGATGCGCTCCGCTACTTTTTCCTCCGCGAGGTGCCGTTCGGCCAGGACGGCCATTACAGCCACGAGGCGATCGTCGCCCGCACCAACGCCGATCTCGCCAACGATCTCGGCAATCTGGCGCAGCGCTCGCTCTCGATGATCGCGAAGAATTGCAAGGGCAGGGTGCCGGTGCCCGGCAAATTATCGCCCGCGGACGAAGCGATCCTCGCCGCCGCCGACGGCATGCTCGCGAAAACCCGCGAGGCGATGAAGACGCAGCAATTGCACCAGGTGCTTGCCGCCGTCTGGGCCGTGGTGGCGGACGCCAACCGCTATTTCGCCGGTGCTGCACCCTGGGACTTGCGGAAGCACGACCCCGCGCGCATGGCGACGGTGCTGTGGACGACCGCCGAAGTGACGCGCCAAGTCGCGATTCTGGCGCAACCCTTCGTGCCGGCGGGGGCGGCAAAGCTCCTCGAACTCCTCGCCGTGCCCGAAGCCGCGCGCGACTTCGCCCATCTCGGCAAACAGGGGCGGCTGAAAGCGGGGACGGCGCTGCCGGCGCCGAGTCCGGTGTTTCCGCGCTACGTCGAGGCGGAAGAAAAGGCCGGCTGACGATGCTCGTCGACAGCCACTGCCATCTCGATTTTCCGGATTTTTCCGCGGAGCTTGATGCCGTGGTCGCGCGCGCCCGCGCCGCCGGTATCGCGCGCATGGTGACGATTTCGACGCTGGTGGGAAAATTTCCGGCGCTTCGCGCCATCGCCGAGCGCTTCGACGAGGTCTATTGCTCGGTCGGCACCCATCCGCATCACGCCGCCAAGGAGCCGCAGGTGACCGCGGACGACCTCGTCGCCGCGGCGAAGCATCGCAAGGTGGTCGCGATCGGCGAGGCGGGGCTCGACTATCATTACGACAACAGCCCGCGCGAGGCCCAAGAAAAGGGCTTCCGCACCCATATTCAGGCGGCGCGCGAGACTAAGCTTCCGCTCGTGATCCACGCGCGCGAGGCGGACGACGACATCGCCCGCATTCTCGAAGAGGAAAGCAAGCGGGGCGGATTCCCCTTCGTGCTGCATTGCTTCACCGGCGGCGAGGACCTCGCGCGCCGTGGCGTGGCGCTCGGCGGCTACGTGTCGTTTTCGGGCATTCTCACCTTCAAGAACGGCGAGAGCCTGCGGAAGATCGCAGCCCACCTGCCCGAGGATCGCATTCTGATTGAGACCGACGCGCCGTTTCTCGCCCCCAATCCCTATCGCGGCAAGCGGAACGAGCCCGCCTATGTCGCCGAGACCGCGCGCGTGCTCGCGGAGACCCGCGGCGTCTCCGCCGAGGCGATCGCGAAGACGACGAGCGCGAATTTCTTCCGCCTCTTCTCCAAGGTTCCCGCTTTCTAATGCCGCTCTCCATTACGATCCTCGGCTGCGGCTCCTCCGGCGGCGTTCCGCGCGTGGGGCAGGGCTGGGGCGCGTGCGATCCGGAAAACCCGAAAAACCGCCGCCGCCGCTGCTCGCTTCTCGTCGAGAAAGGCGCGGGCGCGCGCCGCACGTTGGTGCTCGTGGACACCTCGCCGGATCTCCGCGAGCAGCTACTCGGCGCCGGAATAACGCGACTCGATGGCGTCATCTTCACCCACGAGCACGCCGACCACACCCACGGCATCGACGATTTGCGGCCGCTCGCGATCGTGCAGCGCCAGCGCATCGACACCTATCTCGACGCCCGCACCTCGGAGTTTCTGCACCGGCGCTTCGGCTATTGCTTCAAGACGCCGGAGGGGAGCGAATATCCGCCGATCCTCAACGAGCATCGGATCGAAGCGGGAAAGAAGGTCAAGATCGAAGGCGAGGGCGGCGCGATCGAAGCGCTGCCGATCGAGCACACCCACGGCAATGCGCCGGCGCTGGGCTTGCGTTTCGGCGGGCTTGCGTACTCGCCCGACGTGAGCGCCGTCCCTGAGAAAAGCCTGCATGCTTTGCAAGGCCTCGATGTGTGGATCATCGACGCCTTGCGCCAGCGCCCGCATCCCAGCCATTTCACCGTCGAGGAAGCGCTCGACTGGATCGTACGCCTGCGCCCGCGCCGGGCGGTGCTCACCAATCTGCACACCGATCTCGACTACGAGACGCTGCGGCACACCCTGCCGCCGCATGTCGAGCCCGCCTATGACGGAATGCGGATCGAGGTGAACGAATAGCCGCGCGCGGGCGAGCCGCGGCGGCGTATTTTCGGAGATGCCGCGGCTTGGTTATGGCGCGTCAAACGCGGTTTTCAATCGGCCGTGGATCTCTTCCGTGTCCTTCGACGCGGGTCCGGCCACGACGAAATAGGCGACGGTCTTCGTGCTGTCGCAGCGAATGGCGCCGGTATAGTCGCCCGTTTCGCCATAGACCGTCCGGCCGACGACTTCGAAATTCTTCGTCAAGCCGGCGCCTTTCATGACGCGCGTTGCCTTCGCGATGCAATCTTCCTGCGACAGCGCCATTTCGAGCGAGCCGATGGTCATGGCGGGCGCCTCGGCGAGGGCCGCGGTTGAAACCACGAGCGCGGCCGCGGCAACGGACAATGATTTCATGATTAGTCTTCTCCCTCCCTGGGCAAACGAGGGGGTATTATAGCGCGCGATTCCGGAAAAGATGCTCAGGGTTTTCGCGCGCTGAATACGCCGGCCAAGCCGCTGAAGAGCATGCCCCCGAAGCGCCCTGAGCCGCAACGGAAGAAAAACAAAGTTCGCTCGGCGCGGGGCTTAAAAAGTCAGCATTGATTTATTCTTCTGGTCTTTTTTCGCGTCCTCGACTTTGTGCCAGCTACATTCTTCCATGCAATTTCCGGCTTGTGCCTGGCAAGCGGGTATATTTTCCGCACAGAAAGGCTTTCCCGTATAATTTCTGCACATGCAACCAGCCGATGCCGGGCTTAAAAATGATGACAGCGCCAGGCTTAAAAACGCGAGCGTGAATGAATGCAATCCGTCCCTAGAGCCTTTCGGCATCGGGTCGGCCCTTTCCCGCTCCTCATATAGTTCAGGGATGGAAGAATTGGACGATCAGGACCACGACTATGCCTGCGTAAATAATGAAGGCGACCATGGACCCAATCGTCTCGCCGATCATTGTGGCCGGATCGTCAGATGAGAAAAACCACATGTCTATTCTCCCTGGGGTAAAGAGAGACTAGACAGGTTTCTCTCGTTTGTAGACTCGTTTCTTTCGCCTCCAGGACCTTTGGACATCGGAGGCATCGTCTTCCTTTTGCTCGCCGCTGAATATATTCTGTTGCGCGCGAATTGGAAGAAAACAAAGTCCGCCAAGCGCGGGGCCTCTAGACCAGGCGTTTATGATGGGAAGTCCGTCCATGAAAAAGCGATTTGCTCTAACACTCGCTCGTGTTGTTGGATTAGCCGTCATCGTGAGCATCTTCGGCACAAGCCTCGCGCTGGCGCAATCAATTCCGTCAACCACCACGGTCGCACCGAAGACGGTGAATGAGTCCGCCCGCGAGAAGCGAAAGGCGTTGGAGGCGGAGACCGCGCAAAAGCAACAGCGCCGTGAAGAGTGGGACAAGCGCACCCTCGAAGCGGTCGAGGCGCGGGATCGCCTGCGGGCCGATTGTCGGAGCCAGGCAAAAGAGCAGGATTTGCACTTGCTGAAACGCGTCCGCTTCATCAGAAAATGCATGGCAAGCGGATCGCCGCGCTAAAAATCGCCACGCTCGAATTTGTCGCCTCCCGGTGCCGGAAAATAGTGATGTTCGCTAATGTTAGCCGTCTGTTTGTTTTCGTTCTGTTGATTTGCGTCGAGAGCGCCCGCGCGCAAGTTCAGCCGCCCGAGCCGAAGGCGGCGGAGCCCGCCATCGCCGATGTCGTCAAATGGGTGCGGCGGGACGGGACGGAAGCCGTCATGTCCCACGACGTGGCGCGCATGTTCGGCTGGGGCGAGGCCGA
>JBGPVT010000130.1:0-5877 GCA_041491825.1 Xanthobacteraceae bacterium
AATATATAAATCGACATCCACCCCGCATTCCTCAAACCCGCAATGAAAGGCGCGGCCCTCCGGCCATGCGTCGATGGGAAACGGCCATTGGATCGAGCTCCAGCCGGGCGTCTCCGCCGCGCGTTGCGCGGACGAGGTCGCGGTCAAGCTCGGACCGTAGAAAGACAGGCCTGCTGCGAGAGCCAAAAGAGCGGCGCTGGGAAAAGCTTTGATCAGCCAGTTCACTGCCGATCCTCCCTAATGACTTATAGTTGCCCGCTTCTCAGTTCGAAGGCAGGCCGGCGATCGCACGCGCCTCGCCGGTCAGCTCAAGAATGTGCAAGCCCGTATTGGCGCGATCGACGATGTAAATGTAGCCGCGCTCATCGGTTTCCACGTTGTTGGTCTGAATCGCGACCTTGCAGCGGTCTTGTCCGTCGATCTTAACGCAACGCTTATCGGTCGCTTCTGTAACGCTCGGGATGAAGAACCCGACCTCTTTTGGATGATACGGATCGCGGATATCGACCGCTCTGACGCCGGCGTTAAAGAAGCTGATAAAGGCAAGTTTCCTGTAAAAGACGGGCGCCATGCTCTCGTTGGAGGAATGGGCGCCGAAACGGCCGCCGCGCTCGCAAAAGTGACCGCTCGCCTCCGAAGCCGTGTAGCTCGATACGATCATGGGCTTGGTCTCCACGGTCGTGTCCGCGAACCACACCATCTGACGAGGCTCCTGGCACTCGTTCAGGATTTCCTCGTCGACGATCATGACGAAATCTCGAACACTGCCGAGCTTCTCCTTGGAAAACTCGGCGATCGGCATTTTTCCCAGCGGATAGGTCGTGTGCGCGCCGTTCAACGGCAGCATTTCAAGTTGGCCCACCACCGGATAGCGCAAATTCTCGGGCGTCGGCTCCTTCGGGCCGTTCAAGAGCTTTTCGCGATCGACGATCTGCAAGACGCCGCCCTTGTTGGTGCCGTAGCCGAAATACACCCGATTGCCTTGCGGACCGGCGGAGATGGGGCCGTGAAGTTCGGTGGGCACGAAACCGGTCGCGCCCGGCTCCTGGCCCGGCAGGCCGAAATCGCGAATTTTTACCGGATGGGCGGGATCGCCAAGGTCATAGACCTGGGTCATGCGTCGCGTGCGCCAACCCGGCGCGCCCGAGACGAGAAAGGCGATCCCCGTATCGCACTCCCACCAGCTTTTGTGCGTGTCGCGCAAGCCACCGAGCCGCACCAGCAGCTTCGGCTCGGCGGGTTTCGTCACGTCCCAGATCTCATGGGCTTGCCCGCCGAAGGTGCGAAGCATGTAGACCGCCTTCGGATCGCCATGGGGCAGCTCGGCGCCGCCGCAGACGCGAACCATTTGCGCGCCGCCCTGCTCGTATGCGCCCTCCTGACCGGGAATATGAGCGACGTAAAGCGGGTGAGTTACGTCCGTGACGTCGACAATCGAGGTGCCGTTAAACTCCGGCTGGCCGCTGATCGAATTGATCGGCTTGGGCGTGGCGTCGGTGCCGCCGTGATGGCCGATATAGGCAAACCACCGATCGCCTTGACGATGGATGGTCGGCTGATAGGCGCTGCGGCCCTGAAGATCGTTATATCCGACGAGACGCATGTTATTCGCCTCGGGCGGGTCGCCGGGCTTCGGCGCCTGAGCCGGCGCCGTTTCAATCAAAGCCGAGGCCGCGATCAGTGCGATACCGAGCGCATAGATGTGCCGGGCAGCATTGCTGCCATGCCAAATGGTCCGGCTGGTCATCGCTCTAGCCTTCAAACGCGTCGTCGCCCCCAAACCATAGTACAGCGTAAAATCAAAATTTCTATCTTCGATGCCGGTTATCAATGCGATGTATCGCCACGCTCATTTCAGGCCGAAGTAAGCACGTTGGAGAGCGTCGTTAGCGTGAACGTCCGCCACCGTGCCTACGAAGCCGATGCGGCCGCCTTCCAGCGTGTACACGCGATCGGCAAGATCGAGGAATTTCACATTCTGCTCGGCGATCAAGAGCGCCAGGCCTTTACCCCGGAGGTTCGCGAGCACGCGCACGACGTCCTTGACGAGCAGCGGCGACAGCCCCGCCGACGGCTCGTCCATGATGACGAGCTTGGGGTTGCTGGCGAGCGCCTTGGCGATGCCCAGCATCTTGCGCTTCTCGCGTCCCCGCTACGATCTATCTATTTCGAGGAGCGGTTCGGTTTTACCGGTTGCACTGCGGTATCGGCGCCGAAACACGCGCCGCTGGCGATCAGGGACTTAATCTCCTCCTCCGGGATGCCCGTTTCCCGCAGGATTTCGATACTGTGCTGGCCGAGCCGCGGTGCGTCGCGACGAATGTCGGGTTGCGAACGGCTCCAGCGGCTGGGAACGCCGAGATAGCGCACTTTTCCTTCGCTCGGATGGTCGCTTGATTTGAAAAATCCAACGGCTTGAAGATGCGGATCGTTTTTCAAAGCTTCTAAATCGTTCAATGGAGCGCATGGCAAATCGTGCCGCTGGAAAATCTCGATCCATTGGGCGGTAGTTTTCGCGCAGAGAACGTCCGCAACGAACCCGTAGATTTCATCGTAGCGTTGCGCGCGCGCCGTTTGGTTGGAAAATCGGGGATCGGCCGCGAATTCGTCCGCGCGCCCGATCGCCTCGAAGAATCCCCTCCATTGCTTGTCGTTGTAGACAAGAAGGCAAAGATAGCCGTCACGCGTGCGATACGGACCGCGATGGGCGCTGAGGATCCGGCTATATCCCATTTCGCCGTTTGGCGGTTCGAACGAGCTGCCGCCCAGATGATCGCTCAAGACGAATTGCGCCATGGTCTCGAACATCGGGATCTCGATGGATTGCCCCTCTCCCGTCCGTTCGCGATGAATGACCGCGGCGAGCACGGCCGGAACCGCGCTCATCCCGACAAGCCGATCGATGAGCGTGAGCGGCACATAGCGCGGTTTTTTCGCGCCCGCCCGCATCGAGAGCGTCGGCAGCGCGCAAAGCCCCTGCATCAAATCGTCATAGGCCGGACGGCCGGCATAGGGTCCCGTTTCGCCGAAGCCGATCAGACTCGCGTAAATGAGACGGGGATTGGCGACGGCTAAATCTCCCGGGCCGAGTTTCAGCCGGCGCATCGAGCGCAGACGCACGTTATGCAGAAATATGTCGGCGCGCTTGCAAAGCTTGAGCAGCGCATCGCGCGCGGCGGCCTGCTTCAAGTCGAGCACGATGCTTCGCTTGTTGCGATTCATCTGCAAATACATCGCGCCCATGTCCGCGTGACGCATCGGACCGCTCTTGCGCATGATATCGCCGCCGGGCGCTTCGACCTTGATGACATCGGCCCCATAATCGGCGAGCATTTGCGTCGCATAGGGACCCATGACGAGCGAGGTCAAATCGATCACTCGAAGCCCCTGAAGCGGGCCCTCTAACGAAGACATGGATTTCTCCTCCGAGGCTTCACAAAGCCGAGGAATTGAGGGTGACGCGCGCGGGATTCTCTTCGTAAGGCGGCGAATAGATCACCAGAATTTTCGCCGGTCGATCGCCGACCGCCTTGAAAATATGCGGCGTGTCGGCGGGGAAAAAACAGCAATCCCCCGAACTTAATTCTCGGCGTTGGCTTGCAATCTCGGCGACCGCGGCACCTTCCAGAACATAACAAACCTGTTCGATGCCGGGGTGCGCATGAGGAAGCGCGCCTTCGCCCGGCTGCAATGTCCCGTGCACCACCTCCAATTGTTTGGCGCCGGTGACGCCGGGGCCGACCAGCCGGCGGTTGAGGGTGCCGCTATGGTTCGCAGGACTATATGCCGGCAGCTCTTCCGCACGGACGAAGTAACGCACTTGCATCGCTGACCTCCGCATTGCAGAAGGAATTCAATCGAAAAACGGGTAATCTCCGAGAGCGTCTCTATTGTTCAATAATCCAACCCCGAGCTATATGCCAGGCATAGGGAACGCAGGCCAAGAACGGGCAATTTGAATCCCCGCGCGTGGCGAAGTAGATCTTCAGCGCAACGTTTTTAGAGGGCATGCAATGAGATGCGCGCGTAGTCATGCACGGAGGAGCCTCTGATGACATCAACCAGGAATCTCAAGGTCCGAGTTGATCAAAAGAAATGCCAAGGACATAATCGTTGCCATCAGCTTGCGCCGGGCCTGTTCCAACTCGATGAATTCGGAAACGCCCATGAGATCGGTGACGGCAGAGTGCCGGTGGCAATAGAGGAGAAGGCTTGGCTTGCGAAAGCCAATTGTCCGGAATTAGCGATCGATGTTATCGAGGATTGAGGGGGCCGGCCAATGAACGAGCGTCCGCCGATTGCCGACTGGACGACCGACTTCGATCACACCGATCCGCGTTGGACCGAAAACCCTTTTCCGATCTGGGACGACTTGCGACAAAAATGTCCGGTCGCGCACAGCGAGCGCTATTTGGGGGTATACCTGCCGACCACCTATGAGGCGGTGAGGGCCATTGCCTACGATACCGACCACTTCTCATCCCGCCGCGTGGTGGTGCGCAATACGCGGCTGGAGCCGCCTATCCCGTCACCGCCGATCACGTCGGATCCGCCTCATCATAAGCCTGCGAAACAACTTCTCTTGCCGTATTTCACGCTGGCTGCGGTGGAGAAATTGGAATCGAAAACCCGTGACGTCTGTAACGAGTTGATCGGGCGATTCATCAGGGACAAGCATTGCGACGCGGCGGCGCAGTATTCCAAACATATTCCAGTACGCGTTATTGCCCTTATGCTCGGCATTCCCGAAAAGGACAGCGAGCGCTTTATCAAATGGATTCATGAAATTCTGGAGATCGGCATCACCAACGACACGGTGCTGATGAACGCAGTCCGCGAGATGTCCGAATATTTTTCCGGCCAAATCGAATTGCGCAAGAAGCACCCGACCGACGACCTGATCACCTCGCTGATGCAGGCACGGCAAGACGGCAAGCCGCTTTCGGTCGAGCACGTCTTAGGCGCGTTGCGGCTCTTGCTGATCGCCGGCATCGACACGACCTGGAGCGCGATCGGAGCAAGCCTCTGGCATCTGGCAAAGGCGCCATCCGACCGCAAAAGACTCATCGCCGAGCCCGAACTGATGCCCACCGCGATCGAAGAATTGCTGCGTGCGTATGCGCCTGTAACCATGGCGCGTGAGGTGATGAAAGAAACCGCTATATGCGGCTTCCCGATCAAGCCCGGCAACATGGTGCTGCTTTCGTTTCCGGCGGCCAACCGAGACCCCATGATGTTTCCCGAGGCCGATAAGGTCGTCATTGACCGTAAGAACAATCGGCACGCGGCGTTTGGCCTTGGCATTCACCGCTGTGTCGGCTCGAACCTGGCCCGTATGGAGGTTACGGTCGCGATCGAGGAATGGCTCAAGCGCATCCCCGAATTTCGCCTTGACCCTTCATCGCCAGTGAGATGGTCCGAGGGCACCGTACGCGGACCGCGGCAGCTTCCAATCTTGTTTGGCTAAATTTTTTCCGTCACCGAAAAAGTAAATCCGGCCAAATCTCAGCCAGGGTTAACCAGGCGAGGTTTTTCATAAGCCGGCCGGCTTCTCGACGTTGCGGCAATCCAAGCCTTTGTCGACATGACATCTCCATACAGTCCGATGACTTTGCTGATGGTTGTATGCACTTCGCTTGCCGTCATGTCGTCGAGGCCGTGGCTCGCCGATGCATCGGCAAGGAAAGTGATGCGATGACCTCGATGGAACGCATCGATGGCCGTCGAGAGGCATGCGGCCTCCCCCGCAAAACCGGCAAGAACGTAATTGCCTCCGCTGGAAGCGATGACTTCACTGAATTGCTGCGAAGCATAGCAGGACGGCCGGCTGCGTTCGAAAATCATATCCGCTCCCGTCGGCTCGAATCCCTCGATCCA
>JBGPVT010000131.1:0-5869 GCA_041491825.1 Xanthobacteraceae bacterium
CGGCCGGAATCGATATCGAAACCCACGGGCCCCGGATCGCGGCCCTCCAGCATCGCGGCGATCGCGGGGCCTCGCCCCTTCACCGCGTTGGTGCCGCCGGAGCTGTCGGCGAAAATATCCATCAGGCGCGCGGGCTCGATGCCGAGCGGGCGGCAGAGCGACAGCGCTTCCCCGAGCGATTGCCAATAAATCATCAAGGGCAGATTGATCGCGAACTTCATCGCCGCCCCGCTGCCGATCGGGCCGACATGCTCGAGCCGGCGGCAGAGTTGATCGAGAACGGGCTTCGCGCGCGCCGTGTCCGCGGGCTCGCCCCCCATCAGCCCGAGAAGTTTTCCTTGCCGGGCGGGGCCCACCGTTCCGCCGACGGGACATTCGACGAACGCGGCGCCCTTGCTTCGCACGTCTTTCGCGAGCGCAATCTCGGTTTCGGGCCGCACCGTGCTCATGTCGATGAAAAGCTTATCCTTGACGTTGCCCGCGAGCAGTCCCCGGGGGCCGTTGTAAACGGCATCGATCGCGGCGGCATCGGTCAGAATGCTGATGATGATATCCGCGTCGCCCGCGAGCGCCGTAGGCGTCGCGGCGACCTTGGCGCCCGCTTGCGCGAGCGACTTTGCCTTCTCCGCCGACCGGTTCCAAACGGTCAGTTTGTGCCCGGCCTCGATCAATCTCGCGCCGATGGCGCTTCCCATGCGGCCGAGGCCCGCAATCCCGATATTCATGTTGTCTCATCCCTGCGATATTTTGCCCGGATCTTCGCGCTCGGCCCTCGTTATCACGCAGCCAAAGAAGCCGCCAACGCTGCGCCGCACCCAATTGTATAAAGAATAGTCAAGTCAGCGCCCCGCCGATCATACGGGGTGACAATCGCGCGGAATGGCGCAACACTTATAAAAAAGCCGATCAAAAGTACCGCAGACGAAGGGGGAGAACCGATGAAGATCCAACGCCGTACCGTCCTGAAAGGCATGCTGGCAGCGAGCGCCGCCGTCGCGGCTCCGCCGTTCCTCCGCGCGCAGCCCGCTTCCTTCAAGATCGGCTTGCTCACCGTCAAGACCGGGCCGCTCGCGCAGGGCGGCAACCAGATGGAGCAGGGCATCCTCACCTTCCTGACGGAAAAGAACAACACGCTCGCCGGGCGCAAGATCGAATTCATCTCGGCCGATACCGGCGGCAATCCGGCCGGCGCCAAGACCAAGGCGCAGGAATTGATCGAGCGCGACAAGGTGAATGTGATCCTGGGCCCGCTCGCCGCCTTCGAATTGCTGGCGATCACCGATTACGTGCGCGACAATGCGACGCCCCTTTTGAGCATCGCCGCCGCGGAAGACGTCACCCAGCGCAAGGCCAATCCCTTCATCATCCGTCCCTCCGCGACCTCGGCGCAGTGCTGCCACGCGATGGGCGACTACGCGGCGAAGGAGCTGAAGTTCAAGCGCGCGGCGACGATCTCGGAGGATTTCGCCTTCGGCTACGAGCAGATGGCCGGCTTCCAGCGCGTGTTCGAGGATAACGGCGGCAAGGTGGTGAAGAAGTTGTGGCCGCCTTTGGTCACGCCCGACTACACGCCGTACATCGCGCAACTCAGCAATGTCGATTGCGTGTTCAACGGCTTCGCCGGCTCCAATCCGGTGAAATTCATGCGCGCCTATGCCGATCTCGGCGTCAAATATAAAATCCCGCTGCTCGCCGGCTGGACCGCGATGGACGACGCCCTGCTCAAGAGCCTCAGCGACGAAGCCATCGGGGTGATCTCGGCGGCCTGGTATTCGTCCGAAGCCAACACGCCGAGCAACAAGCGCTTTGTCGAGGCGATGCAGAAGAATTACCTCACGCTCCCCGGCGGCTATTCGGCCGGCATGTACGTGGCCGGCCAGTGCGTCGAGGCCGCGATGCAGATGCTCGGCGACAAGGCCGACGACAGGACAGCGCTTGCCACCGCCCTGCATAAAGTGTCGCTGACCGACACCCCGCGCGGCGCGGTCAAGTTCGACTCATATGGAAACGTCATCGGCGACGTCTTCATCCGCAGGTGCGAGCGCAAAGGCGGGCAACTCGTCAACACGGTGATCAAGACCTATCCCAACGTCAGTCAGTTCTGGACCTACGACGAGAAAGCGTTTCTGGCGAACCCGGTCTACTCGCGAGACTATCCGCCGGCGAAAAATCTCGAGTAAGCGCTGCGAATAACTGATCCGCGGTCGGCGAATAGGCGGCGAGACGATGAGCCTTTGGCTGACACTGGCGGTGAACAGCATTGCCTTGGGAGGCCTGCTGTTTCTGCTCTCCGCCGGTTTTTCGCTCATTTTCGGGTTGATGCGTATTCCGAATTTGATGCACGGCTCCTTCTTCATGTTGGGGGCCTATCTCGGCGTTACATTTCTCGATAAGGGCGTTACCTTCTGGCTCGCCGCGTTGTTGAGCGGCGTGGCGATGGCGCTGATCGGCAGCTTGATCGAACGCTTCTTGCTCAAGCGTCTTTCCGGCCAGGAGTTGCCGCAGGTTCTGCTGACGCTCGGATTCTCGTTCATCATCGCGGATCTCTGCCTGATGATCTGGACCGGCGATCCCTGGCAGCCGGCGACGCCGGCAGAGCTCCGCGGCGCCTTGCAAGTCGCCGGCCTGTTCTTCCCGATCTACCGGCTCGCGATTGTCGCGGTCGCGGTCGTCGTTGCGATTGCGCTTTGGTTATTGGTCGATTGGACCCGGCTCGGGGCCAAGATCCGCGCGGGCGTCGATGACCCGCCGATCGCCCGCATGGTCGGCATTCCTGTCTCAAAGCTCTTCACCCTGGTCTTCGCGCTGGGCGCGGGATTGGCGGCATTCGGCGGCGTTGTCGGCGCGCCTTATCTCTCGGTTTATCCGGGAATGGACGCCGAGATGCTTCCGCTCGCGCTGATCGTCGTCATTCTCGGCGGCACCGGCAGCCTGGTGGGCGCCTTCGTCGGCAGCTTCATCATCGGTTTTCTGTTCAATTTCGGGCAGGCGATGTTTCCCGATCTTGCCTACGTCATTCTGTTTCTGCCCATGGTGCTGGTGCTGGTGCTTCGCCCGCAGGGCCTTTTCGGCAAGGTGGTGTCATGAGCGGGCGCGCGCCGCGATTGGCGGCGATCGGTGTCGCGATCGTCCTGCTGCTCACGCTCCCGGCCTGGGTCGCCAATTCCTATTACGTCAATGTTGCAAGCCAGATTCTTTTATGGGCGGTCGCGGCACTCGCGCTCAACGTTCTCGTCGGTTATGGCGGTCTCGTTTCGCTCGGCCATGCAGCACTTTTCGGAACGGCCGGGTACACGGCGGCCTTGCTGTTGCAAGCCGGTCACGGACATTTCGTAGCGGACTTCGCGGCGATCGGCTTTACCCTGCTCGTGTCGGCGATATTTGCGATCCTTTCCTTGCGCTCGACCGGGATCACGTTTTTGATGATCACGCTCGCGCTCGGCCAGATCCTGTGGGGGATCGCCTATCGTTGGGCCAGTCTCACGCAAGGCGACAATGGCGTGAACGTGACGACGAGGCCGCATCTTTTCGGAATCAGCCTCGCCACCGCCGATGCATTTTACTACGCCGTGCTCGCCGCCTTCGCGCTTGCGGTGATTTCCATGGCGATTTTCGTGAACTCTCCCTTCGGCGCGAGCCTGCGCGGAACCCGCGATCAGCCGCGCCGGATGAACGCGCTTGGATACAATGTTTGGCTGATCCGCTTTCTCGCTTTTCTGTTCTCGGGATTTTGGACCGGCGTCGCCGGCCTCCTGTTCGTTTACTACAACCAGTTCATCAGCCCGCAAATCATGGCGCTGCAGACCTCCGCCGAAATCCTGCTGATGGTGATTTCCGGCGGCACCGCGACGCTTTTAGGCCCGATCGCGGGGGCCGCGATCGTCGTCATCATGAAAAACGTGGCGAGCGCCTATATCGAGCGCTGGAATCTCGTGCTCGGCGTCATCTTCGTGCTGATCATCAGCTTCATGCCCGACGGTCTGATTCCCGGAACCACGCGGATATGGCGCTATGGCTGGCAGGCCCTTCGCGCCCGCATCGCCTCGGCTCGATCCGTGCGCCGAGCGGGTGCGTCATGACGGCGCTTGCGATCAACGCACTCTGCAAATCCTTCGGCGGCCTGCGGGTCACGTCGAACGTGAACCTTTCGGTCGAGCCCGGCGAACGCCGACTGATTATCGGACCCAACGGCGCGGGCAAGACGACGCTGTTCAATCTGATCACCGGCGAGCTTTCTCCCGACAGCGGATCGATCGAACTGTTCGGCAACGACATCACGAAAGTCGCCAGCCGAAAACGCACGCATCTCGGAATGGCGCGCACCTACCAGATCATCACGCTGTTCGCGCGCGAGACGATTCTGCACAACGTCTCGCTGGCCTTGCTGGGTCTGTCGCCGCTGCGCTGGAGCTTTTTCGGCAATCTCGACCGTCAGCCCCACATTGTCGAAAGCGCTCGCGAAGCGCTGGCGCATGTCGGGTTGGAGGGCATCGCCGCCCGCCCGCTCGCGCAAACGTCGTATGGCGAACGAAGGCGCGTCGAGATCGCGATGGCGCTCGCGCAAAAACCCAAACTATTGTTGCTCGACGAGCCCTTCGCGGGACTTTCGATCGATGAACGCCGCGACGTCCAGCTACTGCTGAAGCGGATCCCGCGCGACGTATCGATCGTGATGATCGAACACAATATGGACGTGGCGCTCGACTTCGCGGAAAAAGTGACCTTGCTGCATTTCGGAGAAGTGATCGTCGAGGGCACCCGCAGCGACGTCGTGAACGATCCGCGCACCAAGGAGGTCTATCTTGGCCACTAGCGCGCTCGCGCTCGAGAACGTCGATGCGTTTTACGGCGACAGCCACGTCTTGCACGGCGTGTCGTTGACGCTCGGCGAGGGCCGGCTGCTCGGGCTCTTGGGCCGCAACGGGGCGGGCAAGTCGACCTGCATGAATGTCATTGTGGGGTTGCTGCCCGCGAAGCGAGGCGGTATCTCGGTTTTCGGAGAATCCGTGAGCCGGATGTCGCCCGAACTGATCGCCGGCCGCGGCGTCGCTTTGGTCCCGCAGGGACGGCGTATTTTTAGAAGCCTCACCGTTCGCGAAAATCTGATCGTGGCGGCGCGGAACGCCAACGGCAAGAAATCGGCATGGACGGACGAGATCGTATTCGACATGTTTCCGCGGTTGCGCGAGCGCCGCTCGCAGCTGGCCGCGCACCTGTCCGGCGGAGAGCAGCAGATGCTGGCGATCGGCCGCGCGCTGATGAACAACCCGCGCGTCTTGTTGATGGACGAGCCGTCGGAGGGGCTTGCTCCCCAGATCGTGGCCGAGGTCATGAGCACGATCCGAAAGTTGAAGGCGAGCGGGTTGTCGATCTTGCTCGTCGAGCAAAATCCAAAACTCGCTTTCGACATCGCCGACGACATCGTGATTCTGAATAGCGGCGAGATCGCGCTCGCGGATTCCGCGAAAGCAATCAGGCCGAACGACGCGAGAGTGGCGCAATATCTGGGTGTTTTCTGAACGACGGGAAAGTGCGGAAGGGTTTCCGATGAGCAATGTCTGGAACAAATACGGGCCTACGGCCGCCCGCAAACACGGCAGGCCCGGCCGCGAGCTGCGGCCGAAGACCGCGACCGTCGATATTCACGCCCATGTCGCGGTGCCGGCCGCGGCCGCGTTCGTGCAGCCGCACCTTGACGTGTCAAAAATCCCGCTCGCCCATTTCGCAACCGCCGATACGAAACAATTGAACCAGCAGCAGGAAGCCGACCGCCGCTCGCGCATTACGCAATATGACGAGCGGCTGAAGGATCTCGACGCCATGGGCCTCGACATGCAGATCGTCATGCCGCCGCCGCCGCAATGCTACG
>JBGPVT010000132.1:0-5866 GCA_041491825.1 Xanthobacteraceae bacterium
AGCCCGGCCGCTTCATCGAATACGAGCGGGTGAAGGACTGGTGGGGCGCCACCCTCCCGGTCGCCCGCGGCCAGAACAATTTCGACATCGTGCGCTACGAATATTATCGCGACCGCGACGTCGCCTTCGAGGGCTTCACCGCGCGGAGCTATCTCTTCCGCGAGGAGTTCACCTCGCGCATCTGGGCGACGCGCTACGACTTTCCGGCGCTGCGCGACGGCCGCGTGAAACGCGAGGTGCTGCCCGATCTCACGCCCTCCGGCGCGCAGGGCTGGTTCATCAACACGCGGCGGGAAAAGTTCAAGGACCCGCGCGTGCGGGAAGCGATTGGACTTGCCTTCGATTTCGAATGGACGAACAAAAACGTCATGTACGGCTCCTACGACCGCACGCACTCCTATTTTCAGAATTCGGAGATGATGGCGAACGGCAAGCCCTCGCCCGAGGAACTGGCACTACTCGAGCCGTTCCGGGGCAAGGTTCTGGAGGAAGTCTTCGGCGAGCCGTTCGTGCCGCCCGTGTCCGACGGTTCGGGACAGGACCGCGCGCTGCTTCGCCGCGCCGTAGATCTCTTGAAAGCGGCGGGCTACGAGATCAAGGACAACCGCCGCGTCAACGCCAAGGGCGAGAAGATCGCGATCGAATTCCTGATCGAGGAGCCCGCGTTGCAGGCGCATCACGCGCCTTTCGTCAAGAATCTCGGCATTCTCGGCATCGAGGCAAGTGTCCGCCTCGTCGACCCCGTGCAATATCACGCGCGCGAGGACGACTTCGATTTCGACATCACCATCCAGCGCTTCAGCTTCTCCTCGACGCCGGGCGAGTCGCTGAGGGGCTATTTCACCTCGCTGGCGGCCGCCGCCAAGGGCACGCAAAACCTCTCGGGCATCGCCGACCCCGCCGTCGACGCGCTGGTCGAGAAGATCGTCGAGGCGAAGAGCCGCATGGAGCTGACTGTCGCCTGCCGCGCGCTCGACCGCGTGCTGCGCGCGGGCCGCTATTGGGTGCCGCATTGGTACAAGCCGACCCACTGGCTCGCCTATTGGGACGTGTTCGCGCGACCGCCGGAGAAGCCCCGCTTTGGCCGTGGTTTTCCGGAAAGCTGGTGGAGCGATCCGGCGAAAGCCGGGCGCGCCGGATCAATCCCCCTCTCCCCAAAGGGGAGAGGGGAATAAAGTTCGGAGGCGGCGAAGGTTGACCGCTCCGGCAAACATCCGCACGGTGTGAACGATGAGCGCCTATATTCTGCGACGGCTTCTCTTGATGATCCCGACCTTGCTCGGGATTCTGTTCGTTTCATTCGTCGTGATCCAGTTCGCGCCCGGCGGGCCGGTGGAGCGCATCATCGCGCAGCTCACCGGCGACGACATATCGGCGACCGCGCGCGTCTCGGGCGGCGGCAGCGACATCATCCGCCCCGGCGGCGGACAGGGCGGCACGATCGATCCCGTCGCCTCGAAATACCGCGGCGCCCAGGGGCTCGATCCCGAATTCATCAAGCAGCTCGAACATCAGTTCGGCTTCGACAAGCCGGCGCACGAGCGCTTCGTCCTGATGATATGGAATTTCATCCGCTTCGATTTCGGCAAGAGCTATTTCCGCGACGCCAACGTGCTCGACCTCATCAAGGAGAAACTGCCGGTTTCGATCTCGCTCGGAATCTGGATGACGCTTCTCGCCTATCTGATTTCGATTCCGCTCGGCATCGCCAAGGCCGTGCGCGACGGTTCGCGCTTCGATGTCTGGTCCTCGACGGTGGTCATCGTCGGCTACGCGGTGCCGGGATTTCTGTTCGCGATCCTGTTGATCGTGCTGTTCGCCGGCGGCTCGTTCTATTCGATCTTCCCGTTGCGCGGGCTTACGTCCGACGACTTCGCGCAGTTGCCGTTGTGGCATAAAATTCTGGACTATGCCTGGCACATGACCTTGCCGATCGTGTCGATGGCGCTCGGCGCCTTCGCGACGATGACGCTCTTGACCAAGAACTCGTTCCTCGACGAGATCCGCAAGCAGTACGTAATCACCGCGCGCATGAAGGGTCTGTCGGAGCGGCAAGTGCTCTATGGCCACGTCTTCCGCAACGCGATGCTCATCGTCATCGCCGGATTTCCCGGCGCCTTCATCCACGCCTTCTTCACCGGCTCGCTCCTGATCGAGACGATCTTCTCGCTCGACGGGCTCGGCCTCCTCGGCTTCGAGAGTCTCTTGAACCGCGACTATCCGGTGGTCTTCGCCACGCTCTACATCTTCTCGCTCCTCGGGCTCGTGGTGAACCTGATTTCCGATCTCACCTATACCTGGATCGATCCGCGTATCGACTTCGAGACGCGAGAGGCGTGATGGACGCGGCGACCACTCCGAAGCCGCCGCCGGTAACGGCCGCGCCCGAGCCGATGGGCGCGATCGCAGCGCCGCGGCTCGACCTGCCGGGGCTATCGCCAATCAACAAGCGCCGTTGGCGGAACTTCAAGCGAAACAAGCGCGGCTGGTGGTCGTTCTGGATTTTTCTCGTGCTGTTCGGGCTGAGCCTGTTCGCCGAGTTCATCGCCAACGACAAGCCGTTTCTCGTTTCTTACGAGGATCATTGGTATTACCCGGTGTTCGTGCGCTATCCCGAGACGAAATTCGGCGGCGACTTCGAGACCGAGGCCGACTATCGCGACCCCTATCTCGCGAAGCTGATCGCGGCGAAGGGCGGCTACATGGTGTTCCCGCTGATCCACTACAACTACTCCACCCATAATCTCGACTTGCCGACGCCCGCGCCCTCGCCGCCGACCTGGATGCTCACGGAAGACCAGTGCCGCGACGTCGCGGCGAAAAAGGGCGTCGCCGGCTGCGGCGGGCTGGAAAAGAATTGGCTCGGCACCGACGACCAGGGCCGCGACGTGGCGGCGCGGCTGATCTACGGATTCCGTATCTCGGTGCTGTTCGGGCTCGCGCTCACCGTGATCTCGTCCGCGGTCGGCGTCACCGCCGGCGCGGTGCAGGGTTATTTCGGCGGCTGGACCGATCTCCTGTTCCAGCGTTTCATCGAAATCTGGACCTCGATCCCCGCGCTTTATCTCCTGCTCATCATCTCTGCCGTGCTGGTGCCGGGGTTTTTCGTCCTGTTGGGCATACTGCTCCTGTTCTCCTGGGTGTCGCTCGTCGGCCTAGTGCGGGCGGAATTCCTGCGCGCGCGCAACTTCGAATATGTGCTCGCCGCCCGCGCGCTCGGCGTCTCCAACATCGTGTTGATGTTTCGCCACCTGTTGCCGAACGCGATGGTGGCGACCCTCACTTATCTTCCGTTCGTTCTTTCGAGTTCGGTGATGACGCTGACCGCGCTCGACTTCCTCGGCTTCGGACTGCCGCCCGGCTCGCCCTCGCTCGGTGAAATGCTCTCGCAAGGCAAGTCCAACGTGCAGGCGCCGTGGCTCGGCATTACCGCCTTCTTCGCCGTCGCGACCCTGTTGTCGCTGCTGATCTTCATCGGCGAGGCGGTGCGCGACGCCTTCGATCCGCGGAAGATCTTCACATGAACGAAACAACCCCGCTGCTTTCGGTCAAGAACTTGTCGGTCGCCTTCCACCAGGGCGGGCATGAGACGCTCGCGGTCAATCGCGTCTCGTTTGACATCAAGAAGGGAGAGACGCTGGCGCTCGTCGGCGAATCGGGCTCCGGCAAGTCGGTGACGGCGCTCTCGATCCTGAAGCTCCTGCCTTATCCGGGGGCCTCGCATCCATCCGGCCGCGTGCTGTTCAAAGGCCAGGATCTGTTGGCGCTCTCGGAGCGCGAAATACGCAGCGTTCGCGGCAACGACATCACCATGGTGTTCCAGGAGCCGATGACCTCGCTCAATCCGCTGCACACGATCGAGCGGCAGATTGCCGAGGTGCTCGAAATCCACCGCGGGCTGTCCGCCGCCCAGGCGCGGAGCCGCATCGTCGAATTGCTCGCCGAAGTCGGAATTCCCGACCCGCAATCGAGATTGGGGGCCTATCCGCACCAGCTTTCCGGCGGCCAGCGCCAGCGCGTGATGATCGCCTTGGCGCTCGCGAACGAGCCCGACCTCTTCATCGCCGACGAGCCGACCACGGCGCTCGACGTCACCGTGCAGGCGCAAATCCTGCGGCTCCTGAAAAACCTGCAGGCGCGTTACGACATGGCGATGCTGTTCATCACCCACGATCTCGGCATCGTGCGCAAGATCGCCAAGCGCCTGTGCGTGATGAAGGAAGGCGAGATCGTCGAGCGCGGCGATGTCACTGAGCTGTTCGCGCGGCCGCAGCATCCCTACACAAGGGCGCTGATCGCGGCGGAGCCGAAGGGCGAGCCCGCGCCCGCACGGCCCGAGGCGCCGATCGTGATGAAGACGGACAATCTGCGCGTCTGGTTTCCGATCCGCCGCGGCTTCTTGCGGCGCACCGTCGGCCACATCAAGGCGGTCGACGGGGTTACGCTCGCGATCCGGCGCGGCGAGACGCTCGGCGTCGTCGGCGAATCGGGCTCGGGCAAGACGACGCTCGGGCTCGCGCTGATGCGGCTGATTTCGAGCGACGGCCCGATCGTATTCCTCGGCAAGCCCATCGAGGGACTGAAATTCCGCGCGCTTCGCCCGTTCCGCCGCAACATGCAGATCGTCTTTCAAGACCCTTACGGCTCGCTTTCGCCGCGCATGTCGATCTCAGAAATCGTCGGCGAGGGCTTGCGCGTGCACCAGCCGCGGCTTTCCGCCGCCGAGCGCGAGGCGAAAGTGATCGCGGCGCTGAAAGGCGTCGGCCTCGATCCGGAAACGCGGCACCGCTATCCGCATGAATTCTCCGGCGGCCAGCGGCAGCGCGTCGCGGTCGCGCGCGCGATGGTGCTGGAGCCCTCCTTCGTCGTGCTCGACGAGCCGACGAGCGCGCTCGACATGATGATCCAGGCGCAGATCGTCGATCTTTTGCGCGACCTGCAGCGGCGCCACGACCTTACCTACCTGTTCATCAGCCACGACCTCAAAGTGGTGGCGGCGCTCGCGAGCAACATGCTGGTGATGCGCGAGGGGAAAATCGTCGAGCAGGGGCCGGCGGCCGAGCTGTTCGCCCGCCCGCAATCCGACTACACGCGCGCCCTGTTCAAGGCGGCGTTCGAGATCGAGACCGCGGCGGAAGGCACCAGCGCGCAATAAATGTCCACCATTCTGCTCGCCATTTCGGGCTGGGAGCCGGAAGCCTGGCTCGAGCGCTTCCGCGCCGAGACGAAGGGGCATGCAGTCAAGCTGTGGCCCGAAACTGGCGATGTGGCTGCGATCGATTACGCCTGCGTGTGGAAGCAGCCGGCGGGTTTGCTCACGAGCTTTCCAAACTTGAAGGCGATCTTTTCGCTCGGCGCCGGCGTCGATCATCTGCTGACCGATCCTTTGCTCCCCGACGTGCCGATCGCCCGTATCGTCGATCCGGATCTGACCCGCCGGATGACGGGCTACGTCGCGCTGCACGTTCTCCTGCATCAGCGGAAGATGAAGCTTTATGAGACGCAGCGGCGCGAGCGCGCGTGGCGCGATCTCTACGAGACGCCGCCGGATCAGTTACGCGTCGGGATCATGGGTATGGGCGTGCTCGGCCAAGCCGCCGCGGAAGCGCTTCGCCAACTCGGCTTCCAGGTCGCGGGCTTCAGCCGTTCGCCGAAAACGATTGCCGGCATCAAAACCTTCGCCGGGAACGCGGCCATGAGCGCTTTCCTCGGCCACAGCGATATTCTCGTTTGCCTGTTGCCGCTGACGGCGGAGACGCGCGGCATTCTCCGCTACGATTTATTTCAGCGTCTCGCGCGCGACGGCGCGCTCGGCGGCCCGGTGCTGATCAATGCCGGGCGCGGCGGCTTGCAGGTCGAGGCCGAT
>JBGPVT010000133.1:0-5840 GCA_041491825.1 Xanthobacteraceae bacterium
AAGCGCTTTCGCGGCGAGATCGTCGGCGTCGAGGGCGATAGGGCCGCAATCCGCATGCGTGACGCCAACGAGCAAGTCGTCCAGTTACCCATCGCCGACATGGCCGAAGCCAAGCTCATGCTCACCGAGGCCCTCGTCGCCGAATCGCTGAAACGCGGGAAGAAAAGCGAACATCCTTCGCCGCAACCGCATGAGCATCACCCGGCTACGCAGAGCCGAACGCAAGTTTAAGTTTTCAGGAGAACCAAAATGGCTGTCAGCGCAAATCGACTCGAACTTCTGCAGATCGCGGAGGCGGTCGCGCGGGAAAAGTCGATCGACAAGCAAATCGTGATCACCGCGATGGAAGACGCGATTCAGAAGGCCGCGCGTTCGCGCTACGGCAGCGAAACGGAAGTGCGCGCCGAGATCAATCCGAAGACCGGAGAGCTCCGCCTGTCGCGCCTGTTGCTCGTCGTGGATACGATCGAGAACGAGGCCATTCAAATCGGCGTCGAGGACGCGCGGCGGCGCAATCCGGCGGCGCAGGTCGGCGATTATATCGCCGAAGGCCTGCCGCCGCTCGAATACGGCCGCATCGCCGCGCAGTCGGCGAAGCAGGTGATCGTGCAGAAGGTGCGCGACGCCGAACGCGACCGGCAGTATCAGGATTACAAGGACCGCATCGGCGAGGTCGTGAACGGCGTCGTCAAGCGCGTCGAATACGGCAACGTGGTCGCCGACCTCGGCCGTGGAGAGGCGATCGTGCGGCGCGACGAATTGCTGCCGCGCGAGGTCTTTCGCAACGGCGACCGCGTCCGCGCCTACGTCTATGACGTGCGCCGCGAACCGCGCGGCCCGCAGATTTTCCTCTCCCGCACCCATCCGCAATTCATGGCCAAGCTGTTCGCGCAGGAAGTGCCGGAGATTTACGACGGCATCGTCGAAATCAAGGCCGTCGCCCGGGATCCCGGCTCGCGCGCGAAGATCGCCGTGATCTCGCGCGATTCCTCGGTGGATCCCGTGGGCGCCTGCGTCGGCATGCGGGGCTCCCGCGTGCAGGCGGTGGTGAACGAATTGCAGGGAGAGAAGATCGACATCATTCCGTGGTCGCCGGACGTCGCGACGTTCGTCGTCAATGCGCTCGCTCCCGCCGAGGTCGTGAAGGTCGTGCTCGACGAGACGCGGGAGCGCATCGAGGTGGTGGTGCCCGACGCGCAGCTCTCGCTCGCGATCGGACGCCGCGGCCAGAACGTGCGCCTCGCCTCGCAGCTCACCGGATGGGACATCGACATCCTGACCGAGCAAGAGGAGAGCGAGCGGCGGCAGAAGGAGCACGCCGAGCGCAACAAGGCCTTCATGGAAGCGCTCGACATCGACGAGATGGCGGCGCAGTTGCTGACCTCCGAAGGTTTCGCTTCGGTCGAGGAACTGGCTTTCGTGCCGACGGAGGAACTGGCGGAAATCGAGGGCTTCGACGCGACGACCGCCGCCGAGCTGCAGACCCGCGCCAAGGATTATCTCGCCCGCATCGAGGCGGAGCTCGATGCGAAGCGAAAGGAACTCGGCGTCGACGAGGCGCTGCGCGAGGTGCCGGGTGTGACGTCCCGGATGCTCGTCGCCTTCGGCGAGAACGGCATCAAGACGGTCGAGGATCTCGCGGGCTGCGCCACCGACGATCTGACCGGCTGGTCCGAACGCAAGGACGGCGAGGTGACCCGCCATGCGGGCGCGCTCGAAGGCTTCCCGATCGAAAAGGAAGAAGCCGAGGCGATGATCATGCAGGCCCGCGTCAAGGCCGGCTGGGTCGACGAGACGGCACTTGCCCCGCCCGAGGAGCCGCAGGCCGCCGAGACCGAAGCCGCACCCCAGGCCTGACGGAGATGACCCGTGCAGGCACATCCCATGGAAGAGGAAACCGATCGGGGGCCGGCCGAGGCGAATAAGGAGCGGGCGCGGTTTTGCATCGCGACCGGGGAAGCAAAACCCATCGGCGAGATGATCCGCTACGTGGTGGCGCCGGACGGAAGCATCGTGCCGGACATCGCGCATAGACTGCCGGGACGGGGCGCCTGGGTCTCGGCCCGCCGCGCGGCGCTTCTGATCGCGATCGAGCGAAAATCATTCGCGCGCGCCTTTCGCGGCAAGGGCGTCGCCGGCGCCGAGCTCCCGGCGCTCGTCGAGCGGCTGTTGCAACGAACGGCGCTCGACGCCCTATCGATGGCGAACAAGGCCGGGCAGGTCGTCAGCGGCTTCGAACGGGTGAGGGCCGCGCTCGCCAAGGGCGGCATCGAGGTTCTCGTTCACGCCAGCGACGCGGGCGGCGACGGAATTCAGAAACTCGATCATGTGAAGGCGGCGGGAAACGAAGAAAAACCCGCGATAATTCGGCTCTTTACCGGGGAACAATTGGACTTGGCGCTCGGGCGTCCAAATGTGGTACATGCAGCCCTGTTCGGCCATCCGGCGAGCCGGGTTTTTCTAGCGCACTCACTGAGATACGAGCGCTGGCGAGAAGAAGAGCCCGCCGGCAAGGGTCTGAACATTGGCCGCGATGAAAAGCGGCCGCAGAAAAAGGGTCACTGAACAGGTCGCTATGGCTGATACCAAGGATACGGAAAAAACACTGCGCGCATCGTCGCCGAAAACGCTCACGGTCAAGCGTAACGTCGAGCAGGGCGTGGTGCGCCAAAGCTTCAGCCATGGCCGCTCCAAATCGGTGGTGGTGGAAACGGTCAAGCGCCGCACCATCGCGCCCGGCGGCGACAAGAAGGCTGCAACCACCGAGACGAAGCGCGCTCCCGCGCGCTCTGCACCCGCCGCCGCAAGCCCGAAAGCCGCGACACCCGCGCCGAAGCCCGTTGCCGCGCCGGAATCCCCGACCGCCCCGAAGCCCTCCGGCGTCGTGCTCCGCACGCTCTCCGAAGAGGAAAGGAACGCCCGCGGCAAGGCGCTCGATCGCGCGCGCGAGCAGGAAGCCGAGGAGCGGAAAACCGCGGAAGAAGAGGTGCAACGCCGCTCCGCCCGCGACGCCGTCGACCGCGCCGACCGCGAGGCGGCCGAAGCCCGCAAACGCGACGAAGAGGCCCGCCGCGCGTCGGAGGACGAGAAAAAGCGCAAGGCGGAGCTCGAAGCGCGCAAGCGCTTCGGCGACATCAGCGGCGGCGGGGCCACCCGCACGACCGCCATCGAGGACGAGGACGAAGGCCCGCGCACGGCCCGCCGCGCCGGCGGCAAGGTCGCAACCGCGCCGCGGCCGGTGCGCGGCACCGTCGACGATAAACGCCGCGGCCGCCTGACCGTCGTGACCGCGTTCACCGAAAGCGACGAGCGTCAGCGCTCGATCGCGGCGTTCCGGCGACGCACGCAGCGAATCTCCGGCCATCGGCCTTCCGACGAGCCGAAGGAAAAAATTTCGCGCGAAGTGGTGATTCCAGAAATTATCTCCATTCAGGAGCTCGCCAACCGCATGGCCGAGCGCGCCGTCGACGTCATCCGGCTGTTGATGAAACAGGGCCAGATGGCGACGATCAACGACACGATCGATGCCGACACCGCGCAATTGATCGCCGAAGAATTGGGCCACACGGTCAAGCGCGTCGCGGAAGCCGACGTCATCGAGGGCCTGTTCGACGCGCCCGACGATGCGGCGCATATGAAATCGCGGCCGCCGGTCGTCACCATCATGGGTCACGTCGACCACGGCAAGACTTCGCTCCTCGACGCGATCCGCACAACCAATGTCGTCGCCGGCGAAGCGGGCGGCATCACCCAGCACATCGGCGCCTATCAGGTCACGGCGCCCTCGGGCGCGAAAATCACCTTCATCGACACGCCGGGCCACGCCGCCTTCACCGCGATGCGCGCGCGCGGCGCCAAGGTCACCGACCTCGTCGTGCTCGTCGTCGCCGCCGATGACGGCGTCAAGCCGCAGACGGTGGAAGCGATCCAGCACGCACGCGCGGCGAAGGTTCCGATCATCGTCGCCATCAACAAGATCGACAAAGCCGACGCCAAGCCCGAGCGCGTGCGCACCGAACTCTTGCAGCACGAAGTGCAGGTCGAGTCGCTCGGCGGCGAGACGCTCGACGTCGAGGTCTCGGCCACGAAGAAAACCAACCTCGGCAAGCTTTTGGAAACGATCGGACTGCAAACCGAAATTCTCGATCTCAAGGCGAACCCCGACCGCGAGGCGGAAGGCACGGTGATCGAGGCGAAACTCGACCGCGGCCGCGGTCCGGTGGCGACTGTTCTCGTGCAGCGCGGGACCTTGCGCGTGGGCGACATCGTGGTCGCCGGCGGCGAATGGGGCCGCGTGCGGGCGCTCGTCGACGATCAGGGAAAGAACGTTTCGGAGGCGGTTCCCTCGATGCCGGTCGAAGTGCTCGGCTTCGCCGGCACGCCGGAAGCGGGCGACCGGCTCGCGGTCGTGGATGACGAGGCGCGGGCGCGCGAAGTCACCGAATACCGCACGCGGCAACGGCGCGAGCAGCCGGCGCGCGGTACCGCGCGGGGCTCGCTCGAGCAGATGATGAGCCAGCTCAAGACGGCGGGGCGCAAGGAATTTCCGCTGCTGATCAAGGGCGACGTGCAGGGATCGGTCGAGGCGATCGTCGGCGCGCTCGAAAAACTCGGGACCGACGAAGTCGGAGCCCGCATCCTGCTCGCCGGCGTCGGCGGCATTACCGAATCCGACGTCACGCTCGCCGCCTCCACGGGGGCCGCGATCATCGGCTTCAACGTCCGCGCCCACAAGGAAGCGCGCGCGGCCGCCGAGCGCGTCGGCGTGGAAATTCGCTACTACAACATCATCTACGATCTCGTCGACGACGTGAAAAAGGCGATGTCCGGCCTGTTGGCGCCCACCTTGCGCGAGACCATGCTCGGCAACGCCGAAATTCTGGAGATTTTCGACGTCTCGAAGATCGGCAAGATCGCCGGCTGCCGCGTCACCGACGGCAAGGTCGAGCGCGGCGCCAATGTGCGCCTGATCCGCGACAACGTCGTGATCCACGAAGGCAAGCTCGCGACGCTGAAGCGCTTCAAGGACGACGCAAGGGAAGTCCTCGCCGGGCAGGAATGCGGCATGTCGTTCGAGAAATACGAGGATATGCGCGCCGGCGACGTAATCGAGTGCTATCGCGTCGAGAGCATACAACGCTCGCTCTGAACCATCGCCACGATTGACGTCTGTCGCCCGGTTCCATCCCGGGGAGACGTTCGGACATGAAAAAACATCAACCTGCAAAAACATCGAGCCCGAGCCAGCGCATGTTGCGCGTCGGCGAGACCGTGCGCCACGCCCTCGTCGAGGTCTTCTCGCACGAAGGCGTGCACGATCCCGTGCTCGCCTCGCACGTGCTCACCTTCCCGGAAGTGCGCATGAGCGCCGATCTTAGGCTAGCCACCGTCTACGTGATGCCGCTCGGCGGGCGCGACGCGAAGGCGGTGCTCGCGGCACTCGAGAAAAACAAGCGCTGGCTCCGCGGCGCGCTGGCGAAACGCATCGAGATGAAATTCATGCCGGAACTCCGCTTCCGCCTCGACGAGACCTTCGACGAGGCGGACCGGATCGATCGCCTGTTGCGCTCGCCGGAAGTGGCGCGCGATCTCAAATCGAAACCCGAGGATCCGGAATGAACGCGCCGCGCGCGGAAAAGCGCGACTTTCACGGCTGACTCATCCTCGACAAGGATATAGACCAGACCTCGACCGCGGCGGTGGCGGCGCTGAAGCGGCTTTTCCGCGCGAAAAAGGTCGGCCACGCCGGCACGCTCGATCCGCTCGCGTCCGGCGTGCTGCCGATCGCTTTCGGGGAAGCGACCAAAACCGTGTCGTTCGTGATGGACGGGCAAAAGGCC
>JBGPVT010000134.1:0-5833 GCA_041491825.1 Xanthobacteraceae bacterium
GGCGGGCGGCTATCAGGTCTTCGCCGGCCGCCGGAACGGCGACAAATTCGCTCCTCTCGTCGCCGAGATCGAGAAGGAAGGCGGCGCTTGCGTCGGCCGCACGCTCGATGCCCGCAAGGAAGAATCGATCGTCGAATTTCTAGCCGAGGCGGAGCGCGCGGCGCCGCTCGAGGTTTGCATTTTCAATGTCGGCGCCAACGTCAATTTCCCGCTGCTTGAGACGACCGAGCGCGTCTTCCATAAAGTATGGGAGATGGGCTGCTATGCGGGTTTTCTCACCGGGCGCGAGGCGGCTCGCCTGATGGTCCCGCGCGAGAAAGGCTCGATTTTTTTCACTGGCGCCACCGCGAGCGTGCGCGGCGGCATCGGCGATGCGGCCTTCGCTGCCGCCAAGTTCGGATTGCGGGCGGTCGCGCAAAGCATGGCGCGCGAATTCGGGCCCAAGAACATCCACGTCGCGCATCTGATTATCGACTCGGGCGTCGATACCGCCTTCGTGCGCGAGCGCCGGGAGAAACGCGGGCTCCGCGGAGCGGGCGAGCCGGATGAATTGATGAAGCCGAAGTCGATCGCGGAAACCTATTGGCTTCTGCACCAGCAGACGCGTGACGGTTGGACGCACGAGCTCGATCTTCGTCCCTATCGCGAAACCTGGTGAAGCCGTGAAAGCCGTTCAATTTCATTTCGATTTCGGCAGCCCCAACGCCTATCTCAGCCATAAAATCCTGCCCGCGATCGAGCGCCGTACGGGCGTGAAGTTCGATTACGTGCCGATCCTGCTCGGCGGAATCTTCAAGGCGACGAACAATCGCTCGCCCGTCGAAGCCTTCGCGAGCATCAAGAACAAATTCGAATACGAGCGGCTGGAAATGAAGCGCTTCATCGAGAAGCATGGCCTCAGCCGTTTCCAGATGAACCCGTTCTTTCCCGTGAACACGCTGACGCTGATGCGGGGCGCGGTGGCGACGAAGATGGAGGGAGATTTCGCCCGCTATGTCGATGCCGTCTTCCATCACATGTGGGAAGCGCCGAAAAAGATGGACGACCCGGCGGTGATCCGCGCCGCCCTCGACGATTCCGGTCTCGACGGCGGCAAATTGCTGGAGCGGGCGCAGGACCCGAAGGTCAAGGAACAGCTCGCGCGGAATACGGAAGCGTCGGTCGCGCGCGGCGCCTTCGGCGCGCCGACGTTTTTCATCGGCGACGAGATATTTTTCGGCAAGGACCGGCTTCGCGACGTGGAAGCGGAAATCGTCGCGAAGTCGGAAAAAGCTCAGGCATGACGGGATTCGTGCAAGCGTAAAGCATTCGTGGCGTCGTCGCGAAATCCGAGACGCGCTGAATATTCCGATTGCTCGGCGATTTCGAGTTCCCGAACAATCAACCGTTGAGCATGGCCAAGGCGGCCCGGCGGTCTCCCGGCTTCAATTTCACGAACAGCGCGCGCGCATTCTTGATGTCTCGCTCGCTGCCGGTGTCCGCGGCCAACTGCAGCGCAACCGTGGTTGGATGATCCTTGCCGCAGATGAAGATCAAGGCCTTCGCCAGCCGCCCCATCGCCGCTTGGTCGAACACCGGTTCTTCCATTCGATGGCCTTTTCAAAGGGGGGCGTATGGCGGGGAGGTTGGCGGCTTCGTCTAGCACAGGCGAACCGCATCTGCATTACGCTTCCACCCCGCTTTTCAGGGCGGGGTGGAGGGGAATTCGATGCGCCGCAGTCCTGAAACGATCACGACCTTGAGCGAAGAAACCGGCGCAGCGGCTCGATCAACGCGGCCGGTCGATCCTCGGGAAAGAAGAGCTTTGCATCGGGGACCTCGACGACTTCGACGGCGCCCGGAATCGTGTTCTTCAGCCAATACGCCCATTTCAGCTCGAAGAAGATATCGTCCAGACCCCACACGATGAGCGTCGGGACCTGTAGCCTGCGCAGGCCCGCCTCGATCGCCACGGTTTGCGCGCAGTCGAACCCCATCCAGTAGCGATGGAAATTGGACTTCCGCGCTTCGCTGGAAAGTATCGGCTCAAGATAGACTTTGGTCACCTCGTCGGTGAGCACGCCGGGGTCGGCGTAAGCGCGGGCGAAGCTCTTGCGGCGGTTGGCCGGGTCGAAGCGGTCGCGATAGTCGTCGGCAAGTTTTCCCTGACGCGCCGCCTCGATCATCGGCAGGACCGCTTTCGGCGGCCAGCCGTCATGCACGTCGCAATTGGTCAGCGTCAGCGTGCGAAGCCGTTCGGGGTGCTTGGCGGCGAATATTTGCGAAATCGCGCCGCCGCTGTCGTTGCCGACGAGATCGACCCGGTCGAGACCGAGCGCGTCGAGCAGCTGCAACAGCATTTCAGCTTGCGCCGTGAAGGAGACGTCCTGCGAGGCGCTGATTTCCGTATAGCCGAGGCCCATGAGGTCGGGCGCAATGCAGCGCCGCATGTCGCGGAGCCCCGCCATGATATGGCGCCAATGAAATCCGTTGAGCGGCACACCATGCACGAAAACGATCGCAGGTCCCTTGCCCTGCTCGACATAAGCAATGCGCCCCGCAGGCAGGTCGGCAAATTTACGCAGGCGATGAAAATTCCGCGCATCTAGGGTTGTTTCTTGCACATTCGTATTCATGGCTTTTCTCTCTTTCAGGGGCGCTTTATTTTCGGAAGCGATCGCTTCCTTCGGCGGCCAAGATCGATACGAGTATTTTTTTGGAATGGGCGCAATTACGCGCGAGGTAAGCGCGCGGTCTTTTGCGGGCGCTCGAAGATCAGTTGCTGTCGGCGAGCCTGCGCGCGGCTTCTTCCGTCGCCTTGTCGGCCGGAAAAAGACACTCGACCCTTAGCTGCTGCAAGGTCACGTCGTGCGGGTGCGCGAAAGTCGTGAGGGTCGCGAAGAAAGCAAGATGCAAATCGCCTTTTTTCAATTGCATGGTCAGCAAGGGCAGGGCGGCAGAAACCGGGTTGGCGGTTTTCCAACTCGTCGGCATTCCGGGATAGGAAAGCAGTTCGTCGCGGAGCTGCAAGACGCCGGCGCTGTGGCTGACCGCTGCTTCATGATGAATGGACTGGATGAGCGGTCCGACGAACTCCTCCCAATTGGTCATGAACCGGCGCACCCCCTTTGGGTGGCAGAGGATATGCATCGCGTTCTGCGCGCGGTCGCTGGGCAATTCGGACAGTTCCCGGAACAGACGAAATATGCGTTCCGAAGCGGCGTTTCTCATGCGGATATTCCACACATCGTCGATCACGATGGCGGGATAGGGCTCTTGCTGCTGCAAAATGAATTCGAGCGCCCGCCGGACTTGTTCGAGCTCCGGCGCGTCGATTTTGCGATGCGCGTATTTCGGCGCGAATCCGGCGGCGAGCAGCAGGTTGTTTTGATCGAAGAAAGGGATGTCCAGCACGTTGCCGAGCCGATGAATCATGTCGCGGCTCGGTTGCGCGCGCCCCGTCTCCAGAAAACTCAAATGGCGCGCGGAGATTTCGGCTTCGGACGCGAGCTCCAGCTGGCTCATCCGGCGGGCCGAGCGCCAATGCTTCAGCAGATCGCCAAAGGAAAGGGCCGCTTGCCGGGGCCGTGGAATATCCATTTGCTTCATACGATATACATTACGTTGATCGTGACACAGGGCAATTATCTCGGAGGTAAGTGCGCACGCCGCAAAATCGCCGCCTTGAGGCCGTTCCTGGGGCGGGCAACAGGGACTAGGCGAGGGCGCGCGTGGTTTGGGGTCGTGCGGTTTCTTTGCTGACGTTCGCGGCACTCGCGAATTACGCCGCCGATGCCGCGCGCGCCGATGCATGGCCCGCCTGTGCCCGCACCAGCATAACTCCCGCATCCCATGAAGCGGCCGGCGCCCGCGATGGCGCCACGCTTCGGCTCACGGATGGCCGCGAGGTGCGGCTCGCCGGCGTCATTGCCGCGAACGATCTCGACGGCGATCAAGGCGCGGAACAGCGCGCGACCGCGGCACTCGATCGCCTCGTCGCCGGAAAACGCATCCTTCTCTATTCTCTCCCCGATGCGACCGACAGGCATGGACGAATCCTCGCGCAGGTCGCGCTCGCCGATGCGGACGGTGCCTGGGTGCAGGGGCTGCTCGTCGCGAACGGAATGCTCCGCGTCGGGCCGGAGGCGGGCGAGCCCGCCTGCGCCGAGCCGCTGATCGCGCACGAGCGCGCAGCGCGCGCCGCCAAGGCCGGCCTGTGGACGGAGCCGCGTTTTTCCGTCGAATCAGCGAATCATCTCGACGCGCTGAACGCGGCGATCGGGCGCTTCGCCGTGGTCGAGGGCCTGGTTACCCGCATTGGCGAGACGCCGAGCCGCACCTATATCGATTTTGGACGGCGCTACCGCGAGGATTTCACCATTATCGTTCCGCGCGCGGCGCGGGCGGAGTTTCGCGCCGCGGGCATCGACCTCAAGGCCCTTCGCGGCAAGCGAATCCGCGGGCGCGGCGTGTTATTCTCTTCCGGCGGGCCGGCGATTGAGGTACGCAAGCCCGCTTCGATCGAGATCGTTCAGGGCAGCGGCACATGATTGCGCGCGAAAGGGAAGGTCGCCACGGTTTGCGAGCCGCGAGCCTGGTTGTGGGTTTGGCGCTCGCGCTTTTTGCCGCCTCCTGCGCGAGCGTCGATATCGACCGCTACGGCCTGTCGGAAGCTTCCGCCGCGCGCGACGACGTCGCGAGCACGCTGCCGCCCGAGCAGCGCAAGGAGCACGAGCGACTCATTGCCGCTTACGGCGGCGTCTATCACGCGCCCGAGCTCGAAGCGCTGATTTCCCATACCGTGGACCGGCTGGTCGCCGCGTCCGAAAAGCCCGAGCTGAAGTACCGCGTGACACTCCTCAATTCGTCCGCGATCAATGCCTTCGCGCTCCCCGGCGGCACGCTCTATATCACGCGCGGGCTCGTCGCGCTCGCCAACGACACGTCCGAACTCTCCTCGGTGCTCTCGCATGAAATGGCGCATGTGATCGCGCGCCACGCCGCCATCCGCGAGGATCAAGTGCGCCAGGCGATGATCGTGAGCCGGGTGATTTCCGACGTGGTCAGCGATCCCGATCTCGGCGCGCTGGCGTTGGCGAAAAGCAAGATTTCGCTCGCGAGCTTCTCGCGCGGGCAGGAGCTGGAAGCCGACGCCGTCGGCGTCGGCATCTCGGCGCGGGCCGGCTACGACGCCTTCGGCGCCTCGCGTTTTCTCACCTCGATGAGCCGCTACGCGACGCTGCGCGCGAGCCCGGCGGGTCAGCCGGGCGGCGGCAAGGATCAGGTCGATTTCATTTCGAGCCACCCCTCGACGCCGGAGCGTATTTCGATCGCGGTCGCCAACGCCAGCCAATACACGCCGCCCGGAAGCGGCGACCGGGAGCGAAAGGAATTTCTCGATGCCGTCGAAGGGCTCGTCTACGGCGACGATCCCAAGGAAGGGTACGTCCGCGGACGGAACTTCTTGCATCCGAATCTCGGTTTCAGCTTCACCGCGCCCGAGGGCTTCACGCTCGAAAACACGCCGCAGGCGGTTCTCGGCGCCACGGCTTCGGGGCGGGAAGCGCTGCGTCTTGACGCCGTGCGGGTGCCGACCATGACGCCCTTACAGAATTATCTCGCCTCGGGCTGGATCGACGGGGTCGATCAGGGTTCGGTCGAGCAATTGACCATCAACGGCTTTCCGGCTGCGACCGCGATCGCGCGCGGCGACCAATGGTCGTTCCGGCTTTACGCGATTCGTTTCGGCAGCGACGTGTACCGGCTGGTGTTCGCGGCGCGCGATATCACGCCGCAACTCGATTCTACATTTCGCGTCTCGGCGACGACCTTCCGGCGCGTGGCCGTCGAAGAA
>JBGPVT010000135.1:0-5819 GCA_041491825.1 Xanthobacteraceae bacterium
CCATCGGTTAAGTCAGGGGCGGGCGCCCGTAGCTCAGCTGGATAGAGCGCTGCCCTCCGAAGGCAGAGGTCAGAGGTTCGAATCCTCTCGGGCGCGCCACTTTGGAATGCGACGTACCGGCTGAGATCGCGCCGGTACATCGTAACAATCAAGTGGGTCCAGGCTCATCGAGCGAGACTTTTGAATATTGGCCAACGATGACATTCGAGGCGTTAGTACAAGAACATGGCCACGGTGCGACAGTACTTCGAAACCGATTTCAACCACGTGGTGAGAATCCAAGTAAAGTTCGCCATACCGGGTGAAACAGAGGTTGAGGGCTCATGGCTTGTAGATTTTTTGGGCTATATGTCTTTCTTGACCTGCTATGTACCCGGAGAGCACTGCGGGCTCGATTTTTTTCTGCGATTAATTCACTCACTTGAGTACGGCAAGACGCAACTAACCTTCCATGGAAATATCGGCCTTCCGTCTGCTCGACAATTTCCCGGTCAGCTAAGAATTGAGAACAAAGGTCCCCTTGGAATTTATGCGCAGTTCTTCGGCGACCCAAGCTGGATTTCAGCACAGGACGTGCAGTCGTCGCGACGCATATTCATCTATTCAGAGACTCAGCTTACCGAGCAAGAAATATTGAAGCTCAAGGAGGAGGGTAAGAGGCTTGGTCACGAGGTTCAGTTCAGGTCGAATGTTCACGCGATGGCCCGCTCAAAATTTGAAAAGCCGCTAGCATTCATTTCCTATGACTCGAGAGATCGAGAAATCGCAAAGGTGATAGCGATTAACCTTCAGCGGATGATGTGCCCTGTATGGTACGATGAGTTTTCTTTAAAGGTTGGAGACAACTTACGTGATAGCATCGAAAAAGGGCTTAAAGAATGCAGGAAATGCATTCTAGTTTTGAGTCCGAATTTTTTCTCGAACAAAGGCTGGACGAAGAAAGAGTTTGATTCGGTTTTCACGCGCGAAGTATTGGAACAAAGAGGGTTGGCTCTTCCAGTCTGGTATGGAGTCGGCAAGCAGGAAGTCTATGACTACAGCGCGAGCCTTTTAAACGTAAAGGGGCTCAATTGGACCGAACTTGGCGAGAATGAAGTGTGCAGGCAATTGCATGTCGCAATAGAGCCCTTGACCGCTGAGCCATCGCAGTCGTCTTGAGCCATTGCCGAGCTTAGCCGCCAATTAGAAGTAGCCTCGTAATATCGGTTCACTGCTATTTCTTCTTGAACTTGCTCTTGTCCTCTTCGATCTTGCTCTTCGAGCCCTCGTCAGCCAGGAAATTTGTGGGCGTAGATCGCGGCGAGCACAACAACGGCAGCGGCCCAAATTTTTGCAGCTAAATCTTGAACGCGCTTGAACTGGTCATATTGCGATGGTCTGCCATATTTTCGAAAGAAAAAGAGGTGCTCCATCAAGAAATAGACGGGAACGAACACGACCCAGCCCGCTCCGAGAAGGATCGAAAGTTTTGGATAATCCTTCTGGCAAAAGAGCATGAAGATCGCGAAGGCGATAAACAGAAGAAATACGAACACGCCGAACGCAAAAATACGACTCCCCCACGGCTCCCGGTAGATGCTTGGCAGCGCGGGTGGCCGCTCAGATGGCCGCGCAGGCATGGAAACCTCCTCTCATTTTTCGATCAAAATGACCGAAGCCGCTCAGCTTGCGCCGACGCCGGTTCCGATCTGGCAGGCGACGCCGGTGCCGCCGAGCCCGCAATAGCCGTGCGGGTTCCGGGCGAGATACTGCTGATGATAATCCTCGGCGAAATAGAATTCCGGCGCATCGAGAATTTCGGTCGTGATCGGGCCGAAATTCCGCTTCTTCAAGGCGGCTTCGTAATCCTTCTTCGAGGCTTCCGCGGCGGCGCGTTGCGCCGCGTTATAGACATAGATGCCGGAGCGATATTGCGTGCCGAAATCGTTGCCCTGCCGCATGCCCTGCGTCGGGTCGTGGCTTTCCCAGAACGCCTTCAACAATTCCTGATAGGTCACCTGCTTCGGGTCATAGACGACGAGCACCGCCTCGGTGTGGCCGCTGCGGCCGGAGCAGACTTCCTCATAGGTCGGGTTCGGCGTTTGTCCGGCGGCGTAGCCGACGGCGGTCACCCACACGCCGGGAATCTGCCAGAATATTTTCTCGGCGCCCCAGAAGCAGCCGAGCGCGAACATCGCTTTGGCCGCGCCCACCGGATAGGGACCCTTCAGCGGGTGGCCGTTGACGAAGTGCTTCTCGGCGGTGGGAATGGCCTTGGCGCGGCCGGGCAGCGCCTGGCCGGGCGCGGGCTTATCGGACTTTTTTCTGAGCATGAACATTGAGCACGTCTCCCCAAAAATTCGTTCTCTCCGGCAATATATAAGGTGCGATCCCTTTCGTTCTATCCGTCGGCGATCAAATCCGCGCTATCGCGGCGGGATCGCCGCTCACGCCGGCGCGAAACGGGCCTAGTCGCGGTCGCGCGAGGAGTAGCCGATCGGCCGCTCGCGCTTGCGGCCGACGAAAACGAGGATGGCGCCGAGCGCCGCGAGCACGATCCACAGCGGCGTCAACAAGACGCCGAGGATCACCGGGTTCCACAGCCAGCCCGGCAGATGCGCCTCGACCCAGTTGCGCGTGGCATCTAAGCTCGCGGGATTCAGCGCGTACCAGGCCTCGCCGAACGCGGTCAGCATGAAGCGGCCCGCCGCGATCGAGCGGTTGCCGTCGATCACCAGCGACACGAAGGCGCCCGCGAGCAGCCACAGACCCGTGAAGCGCGCTAAAAACCGGAGCATCGGAAATTTCCCGTCCGGCCGAGAATTAGCCCGCGCGCAGAGGAGGCGCAACCGCCGGGGCGCGCGCGCCGGCCGCTCGATTTTCGAGGGGGCTTACCTTGTCTCGGCGGATAGCGGCAGTATAGTCGCGCCGCGCGTTTCCCGCGGAGGGATGGCCGAGTGGCTTAAGGCGCTCGCTTGGAAAGCGTGTGTACGGGAAACCGTACCGTGGGTTCGAATCCCACTCCCTCCGCCACCCTTCGTCCCTGCGGCCGCGTAATCAGGGGAACCTCCACGCAAGCTTCGGACTTGATGTCGAGAGGCGGGAGAACCGAAATCGTGAAAAGCCGGCCTGACCAGAAGATCGAAGACGCGCTCGACCAGGCGCTGGCCGATACGTTTCCGGCTTCCGATCCGATCGCCGCACTCCAGCCGACGTCGGCGGGGCGGGGACTGAACCTTGTTCCCCTTGAGCGAAAGGAATCCGCCGGCCTCATGCCGCCGCGCAAGGCCTCTTTCCCACACGCGGCAGGGTTCTAGCGGCCGGCGGCCGGAAACTCATCGATCAGGCGTATCGAGCGCAAGGTTTTTCTCGATCTTCAGTCCCCATCGATCGCCGCAAAGAGACAGGTTTCCGTGATAATCGTCTCGGCAGCCATGAATCGAATTTTTATCATCGCGGTCGCGGCCGCCCTCCTCGCCAGCGCGCCGGCGCTGGCCGAAGAAACCAAGCAGGATTTTCAATCCTTCGTCGCGAATCTGTGGCCGGAGGCGGAAGCGCGCGGCGTCGCGCGCGCGACCTTCGACGCCGCGTTCAAGGGCCTCGCACCCGACCCGCAAGTGATCGCCGCGACGAAACGCCAGCCGGAATATATCCGGCCGGTCGGCGCCTATATCGCCATGCTCGTCTCCGACGGGCGGATCGCCGCGGGCAAAAAATACTTGGCGCCATACGCGGAGACGTTGGCTGCGGTCGAGGAAAAATTCGGCGTCGACCGTTTTATCTTGCTCGCGATCTGGGGCATCGAGAGCAATTACGGCCGCGAGCCGGAGGGGAAGGACGTCATCCGCTCCCTCGCGACGCTGACCGAGGCGCGCTACCGCGAGGATTTCTTCCGCGGCGAGCTCATCGCGGCGCTGGTGATCCTGCAACAGGGCCGCATCGCGCGCGAAAAATTGGTCGGCTCCTGGGCGGGCGCCATGGGCCAGCCGCAATTCATTCCCTCGAGCTATCTCCGCTACGCCGTCAATTTTTCCGGCGACGGCCGCGCCGACATCTGGACGAACGTCTTGGACGTGCTCGCTTCCATCGCCAATTATTTTCGCGAAAGCGGCTGGACGGCGGGAATGCCGTGGGGATTCGAAGTCACGATCCCGGTGGGCTTCGATTACGGCAAGAGCCGGGCATCGTTCGCGGACTGGGCGGCGCTCGGGATGAAACGCGCGGATGGCGGCGCGTTGCCCGGCGCGGGCGATGCCATCCTCTTTTTTCCGAGCGGTTCCAAGGGACCGGCGTTTCTCGTCACCAAAAACTTCGAGGCGCTCAAGCGCTACAATAATTCCGACGCTTATGCGCTCGCCGCGGTCCACCTCGCCGATCGCATGCGCGGCGGGGGTCCCTTCCGCGGGCGCTGGCCCGACGACAAACCGCTGCCGCGCGAGGAAAGGGTGGAGTTGCAACGCGCGCTCTCGGCACTCGGCTATAGAGTGAATAATTTCCAGGGCCAGATCGATTTCGATCTGCGGGACAATGTTCGCGAAATCCAGGCGAGCGCAGGGTTGGTGCCGGACGGCGATCCCGACACCGCGTTGCTGGCGATCGTTCGCGCCCGCATCGAAAAAAATCGCAAATAGCGGCGATCGGCGCCGTCGGGTTGCGTTGATTTTAAAGACGCCGCATGGTGCAGGAACCTCCAAAGGTTCCTTTTTCCGATGGTGCCCGACTCGCATCTCAAGATCGTGATCGTCGACGAGAGCCCCATTCGCGCGGCGATCCTCGAGGACGGCTTGCGCGAGGCGGGGCACGTGCAGGTGATCCGGATCGAGGATATGGCCAACCTTCTCGCCCGCATCTACGCGATCGACCCCGACGTGATCCTGATCGATCTTGAAAACCCGAGCCGCGACGTGCTCGAACAGATGTTCCAGGTGAGCCGGGTGGTGAAGCGGCCGGTCGCGATGTTCGTCGACCAAAGCGATACCGCCTCGATCCAGGCGGCGATCGACGCCGGCGTTTCCGCCTATATCGTCGACGGGCTGAAGAAGGAGCGCATCAAGCACATCCTCGACATGAGCATCATGCGCTTCAACGCCTTCTCGCGGCTCGAAAGCGAGCTGGAGCAAACGAAATCGGCGCTCGAGGAGCGGAAGGTGATCGACCGCGCCAAGGGAATTCTGATGAAGGCGAAGAATCTCACCGAAGAGGAGGCCTATGCGCTCATGCGCAGGACGGCGATGAACGAGAACAAGAAAATCGCCGAGATCGCGCAATCGATCATGACCGCGGCGGAGATGCTGAAATGACCGACGGCAAGCATAAACTGCGCATCGGCTTCATTCCGCTCGTCGACGCGGCGGCGCTGATCGTCGCGGTCGACAAGGGCTTCACGGCGGAGGAGGGCCTCGACGTCGAGCTCGTGCGCGAAGTCTCCTGGTCGAACATGCGCGACAAGCTGAACATCGGCCTGTTCGACGCGGCGCATCTCTTGGCGCCGATCGCGATTGCGTCCAGCCTCGGCCTCGGTCACGTCAAGGTTCCGATCGCGGCGCCCTTCAGTCTCGGGCTCAATGGCAACGCGATCTCCGTCACCAACGATCTTTACAAGGCGCTCGCCGACCACGCGCATGGCGATCTTGCCGATCCGAAAGTGTCGGCGCGCGCGCTCGCCGATGTCGTCGCCGATCGCCGGCGCAAGGGCCGCGAGCCGCTGAATTTCGGCATGACCTTTCCGTTCTCGACGCATAATTATCAGCTGCGTTTCTGGATGGCGGCGGGCGGCGTCGATCCCGATCAGGATCTGCGGCTCGTCGTGCTGCCGCCGCCCTATATGGTCGAGAGCATCG
>JBGPVT010000136.1:0-5810 GCA_041491825.1 Xanthobacteraceae bacterium
GCCCAAATCCCGCAGATCGACGTCGAGGTGGGCCCGGCCGATCCGGTCGCGGTCGGCGGCATGATCGCGCGCGTGATCGAGACGCCCGGCCACACCGCCGGGCACATCGTTTATATGTTCGACGCGGAGAAAATGCTGTTCGCCGGCGACACGTTGTTCGCGCTCGGCTGCGGCCGGCCGTTCGAGCGGCCGGCGCCGGTCCTGTGGGCCTCGTTGCTGAAGCTCCGCGAATTGCCGGGCGACACCAAGCTCTATTGCGGCCACGAATACACGCTGGCCAATGCGCGCTTCGCGGTCACCGCCGACCCGAAGAACGCGGCACTCGCGAAACGGCTCCGCGACATCGAGGCGCTCCGCGCCGCCGGCAAGCCGACGCTTCCCTCGACGATTGCCGATGAGCTTCGCACCAATCCGTTCCTCCGCGCCGACGAGCCGGCGGTGGCGGAAGCCATCGGCATGAAGGGCGCCGATCCCGCCGCCGTGTTCACGGAACTGCGCGAGCGCAAGAACAACTTCAAGGGATGAGCGCGATCTCGAAATTGTCGGTGGCGGAAATCGTCCGCCTCCTCGATCTCGCGCCGCATCCCGAGGGCGGGCATTTCCACGAAATCTTCCGCGATCCGCATAAGCCCGCAGGCGGCCGCGCGGCCTCGACCGCGATCTATTTTCTGCTGGCCAGAGGCGAACGCTCGCATTGGCACCGCGTCGACGCCGCGGAAGTCTGGCACTTCTATGCCGGGGCGCCGCTCGCGCTGGAAATCGCGCCCGCTGAAAAGCACGCGGTCGAGCGGCTGGTGCTCGGCAATGACTTGGCCGCGGGCGAAAGGCCGCAAATCATGGTGCCGGCGCGCGCCTGGCAGGCGGCCGAAAGCCTAGGGCGTTGGACGCTTGCCGGCTGCACGGTGGCGCCGGGCTTCGAGTTTTCCGCCCTTGAGCTGGCACCAAAGGACTGGCGGCCGCAGCGGGCGTGAAGCCTCAAGTAACGTATTGCGCGCCGTTCACGGTCATGGTCGAGCCGGTGATGAAACCGGCGTCGTCGGAGGCGAGAAACACCACGCAACGCGCGACCTCTTCGGGCTCGCCGAGGCGGCCGACCGGAATCAGCGGCAGGATGTTTTTCTCCAGCACGTCCTTCGGCACCGCCTGCACCATTTCCGTGTTGATGTAGCCGGGACAGATCGCGTTCACCGTGACGCCGGCCTTGCCGTTCTCCTGCGCCAGCGCCTTGGTGAAGCCGATGTCGCCCGCCTTGGAGGCGGAGTAATTCGTCTGGCCCATCTGGCCTTTCTGGCCGTTGATCGAGGAAATATTGACGATGCGGCCGAATTTGCGGCTGCGCATGCCCTCGATCACCGGGCGGCACATATTGAAGAGCGAATTGAGATTGGTGCCGATCACCGCGTTCCATTGTTCGGGCGTCATGCGGTGGAACATGGCGTCGCGCGTGATCCCGGCATTGTTGACGAGGATTTCGACCGGTCCGATCTCGGCCTCGACCTTCTTCACCCCGGCGCTGCAGGCCTCGAAGGAACTCACGTCCCACTTGAACACGGCGATGCCGGTCTCGGCCTTGAACTTGCTCGCGGCTTCGTCGTTGCCGTGGTAATTGGCGGCGACCTTGTAACCCGCCGCCTTCAGCGCCTTCGAGATCGCGGCCCCGATCCCGCGGGTGCCGCCGGTCACCAACGCCACGCGACTCATGATTCCTCCCCTTATTCTTCCCCTTGCCTGCGAACGCCCGCGAACTGAAGGCCGCGGTTCGATCGTGCTATTTTACTGCCGCTCCACGCACATCGCGATGCCCATGCCGCCGCCGATGCAGAGCGTGGCGAGGCCGCGCTTGCCGTTGCGCCGCTCCAACTCGTGCAACAGCGTGACGAGAATCCGGGTACCCGATGCGCCGATCGGGTGACCGATGGCGATGGCGCCGCCATTCACGTTCACCCGGTCGGATTTCCAGCCCATGTCCTTGTTGACCGCGCAGGCCTGCGCCGCGAAGGCCTCGTTCGCTTCGACGAGATCGAGGTCGTCGACCTTCCAGCCGGCCTTTTTCAGCGCCGCGCGCGAGGCCGGGATCGGGCCCACCCCCATGATCGAGGGATCGACGCCCGCCTGCCCCCATGACGCGATGCGGGCCAGCACCTTCTTTCCCGCCTTTGCCGCCGCGCTCGCCTTCATCAAAACGACCGCGCCCGCACCATCGTTGATGCCCGAGGCGTTGGCGGCGGTGACCGTGCCCTCCTTGTTGAAGGCGGGCTTCAGCTTCGCGACCGAGTCCATGGTCGCGCCGTGGCGGATGTATTCGTCCGTGTCGACGACGACATCGCCCTTCTTCGAGGCGATCTTCACCGGTGCGATCTCGGCCTTGAACTTGCCGGCCTTCTGCGCCGCCTCCGCCTTGTTCTGCGAGGCGACGGCGAATTCGTCCTGCTGCTGGCGGGTGATCTGCCACTGCTTGGCGACGTTCTCGGCGGTGCCGCCCATATGATAGCCGTTGAAGATGTCCCACAGTCCGTCCTTGATCATCGTGTCGATGAACTCGACCGAGCCCATCTTGTGGCCGGCGCGCAGATGCGCGCAGTGCGTCGATTGAGACATCGACTCTTGCCCGCCGGCGACCACGATTTCGGAATCGCCGTTCAGGATCGCCTGATAGCCGAGCGCGATCGAGCGCAGCCCCGAGCCGCAGACTTGGTTCACGACCCAGGCCGGTGTCTCGATCGGCACGCCGGCCGCGATCGAGGCTTGGCGGGCGGGATTCATGCCCTGCCCCGCGGTCAGGATCTGTCCCAGGATGACTTCCGAAACTTGCTTGCCCTCGATACCGGCGCGCGCCATCGCCGCTTCGATGGCGACCTTGCCGAGTTGATGGGCCGGCACGCCGGCGAACACTCCGTTGAACGAGCCGACGGGCGTGCGCGCCGCGCCGACGATGACGACATCGTCCTGCATCAGAATTCTCCTTGTTCACGGCTCGTCGGCCATGGCCGCGGCCCGGCTATCCTTCGATTAAGCATCGTTGGTAGGGGCGACGGACGATGTCAATAAGCCGCCCCTGCCATGGCCGCTTGTTAGGCATGCCCAAAGCGCGGGCTTATAAATGGGTAGCCCCTCCGCCGGAAACGTCATAAGGTCGTGGCTTGTCGGGGAGACAGCGTTGGGTGAGCGTATGAACGTCATGGCCAAGAGCCCAGAACCGGTCACCATCAAGAAATACGCCAATCGGCGGCTCTACAACACGGGCACGAGCACCTACGTCACGCTCGAAGACCTCGCCGTCATGGTCAAGGAAGGTGAAGACTTCGTCGTCTTCGACGCGAAGACCGGCGAAGAGATCACCCGCTCGGTGTTGACCCAGATTATTTTCGAGCAGGAGAACAAGGGGCAGAATTTGCTGCCGATCACGTTCCTGCGCCAGCTCATCCGTTTCTACGGCGACTCGATGCAAATGCTGGTGCCGCGTTATCTCGAAATGTCGGTCGAGAACCTGACGCGCGAGCAGGCCCGCTTCCGCGAGAGCATGTCGAAGACCTTCGGCGGCGGCGGCCTGAATGTTTTGGAAGACCAGGTGCGCCGCAACATGGAAATGTTCGAGCGCGCCTTCACGATGTTTCTGCCCTTCGCGCAGAAGAACGCCGCCAATGCCGCCAACCCCGCGGCGGAACCCGCCGCGGAAAGCGAGAACATCGACGAATTGAAGAAGCAGGTGTCGGAGATGCAGAAGCGTCTCGACCGGCTGGTCGGCGGTTCCGGCGACAAGAGCTGAACGGGATCTTTCCGCTCAGGCAGTGGCCGCTTCGGTGGCCATCTCTTTTTCGGTCGTGGGCTTCGTTTCGGCGAGACCCGTAAGCGCGCCCTGAAAATAGTTGCAGCCCCAGCCCGCGAGCGTCGCCGCCGCGGATTCGCTTTGCACCCACTCCGCCACCGTTTCCAGGCCAAGCTCGCGGGCGAGCTCCAAGAGCGCGCGCACGAACAGGCGATCGTCGGGCGCGTGCTCGAGATTGGCAACGAAGGAGCCGTCGATCTTGACCATGTCGACGCCGAGCCGCCTGAGGTTGCGAAACGAGGTGTAGCCGGCGCCGAAATCGTCGATGGCGACGCGGCAGCCGTAGCTTTTCACCTTTGCTACGAAGCAGCGCGTCGCCTCAACGTCGCGGATCGCGGCGGATTCGGTGATTTCGACGATCAGGCGGTTGCCGATGCCGTTTTGCACGGCGGCGAGCGCCGAAAGCCACAGCGGATCGTGGACGGTGGAGGCCGAAACATTGAGCGAAAGCCTGAGATCCGGATTGGCCTTGAGCTCGGCGGTGGCAAGCTCCAGCACCCGGTGATCGATCAGGCGCACGAGATCGAGCTTTTCCGCGACCGTCACGATCGAGAATGCGTCGATCTCCTTTCCGCCCGGCTCGTGCAGGCGCACGAGGCACTCGCGGAAGGCGAGCGCGCGGCTTTGCGCATGCACCACCGGCTGGAAGGCGAGCTCCACGCGCCGGTCGTTGAGGGCCGCGACGATCACGTCGGTGAGCCGAAGATTCTCGCGCCGTGCCGCCTCGCTCTCCAGGCTCGGCGCATAGGCGCGGAAGGCGCCGCGGCCCGCTTCCTTGGCGAGATCGAGCGCTTCCAACGCGTGCCCGATCGCCTCGCCGACGTTGCGGGCATGGCGCGGCGCCGCCACGCCGCCCGCGGTCACGGAAATCACCACCGGCCCCGCCGAGGTTTCGAACGGCGCCTCGCGCACGGCGTTCACGAAGCGGGCGGCCGCGACCGGCAGGTCGTCCGCCTCGCATTCGTGCAGCACGAAACCGAATTTATTGTCCGAGAAGCGGCCGACGAGATCGGCGCCCCGCATGCGCGAACGCAGCCGCACGGCGACGGCCGCAATGGCCTCGTCGGCGATTTCGAACCCATACGATTGATTGACGTGGGCAAGATCGTCGATGCCGACGATCAGGAAGCCGACGCTCGCGCGCTTCGCTTCGGCCTCGGCGATGGCGGACGAAAGCTCGCCCAAGAGGCGCGCGCGGGTCATTTCTCCGGTAAGCCCGTCGACCGCGGCGAGTTGTCTGAGCTTTTCCTCGCGCAGGTAGCGCTCGGTGACGAGGCGGATCACGCCCTCGGCGCGCGCGGGCCGGCCTTCGGAGCCGACGAACCAGCGGCCGCTATCCTCGATCCAGCGCGGCTTCAAAGGGTCGGTATTGAGCTTGTAGCAAAGCTCGTAAGGAACGCCGGCGCCCTCGTCGCGGGCGGAAGAGTCGACGATTGTGTCGTAGCGGTTGGCGGAACTGTCCGCGTGCAGGAGCGCGGCGAAACTCTTGCCGTTGGCCGCCTGTGCGAGCGAGTCGATGGCGAGCACGTCGCCCGCATTCGCGCTCCAGACGAGTGCGTCGGTTTCGATATTCCACACATAGGCCGCTTCCTTCGCCGCGCTGAATAGAGCGGCGGTGGCGGCGGCATCGAGCGTCGCGGGCTCGCGCCGCGCCGACGTCAGCGGTTTTTTGAGAAGCGATCGCCCCGGTGCACGCCCGGATCGCGGCTGAAATTGCACGTGAACCTGACCTCCGGGCTCGGGCAATGGCCAATCGGAAAGCTAAAGCTCCGCCGCTTAACGCCCGATGACCGCATATGGAACAAATTGCCCGGCCCAAGGCTTGCGACTGTATCCCTGCCGGGACCGGTTGCGTCCCGAAAAGGGACAGGACACGCCATGCGGGTCACAGCCAACAGCGGAACGGCGCTGAATACCGCGTTCCTCGCGCGCCGGCCCGTTTACCAAAAGGCCGATGCGACCCCCTCCGGAAGCACGAGCCTGA
>JBGPVT010000137.1:0-5799 GCA_041491825.1 Xanthobacteraceae bacterium
ATCTCGAAAAGCTCGCGCTGCCCACGGTCGCCGACGTGATCGCGGCGGCCCGCGCCGTTTCGTACCGGTGACGCCGTGGCGAGCCGCGATTCCGATCTTCCGCCGTTCGAAGCGCTGATCATTCCGAGCGAGGCATTGGAACGCGGCGGCGTCGAAATTCTGCGCGCGGCGATCATCGAAGGGCAGTTGCATGTGACGTTGCGGCGCACCTTCGAGCGGCCCGATCCCTGGGGCGGGCTGTTGTCGGAAGTCGCCCGCCGTGTCGCGCGGATCTATGCCGCCGACGGCGAACTCGGCGAAGGCGAGGTCGTTTTTCGCATTCATTCCTCTTTCGTGTCCGCAGGCGGCGTCCGTCCCGCGCGCGCGAAGAAATCCGGCAAAAGAAGTGCGGCGAAGAGCAAGAAATCTTCGAAAAAGAAACGCGCGAAGCGAGGCCGGCGATGAGCGTCAATATTCTCATGCCGGCGCTCTCGCCCACCATGGAAAAGGGCAACCTCGCCAAGTGGCTCAAGAAAGAGGGCGACAAGATCAAGGCCGGCGACGTCATCGCCGAGATCGAGACCGACAAGGCGACGATGGAGGTCGAGGCGGTCGACGAGGGCACGCTTGGCAAGATCGTGGTGCCCGAGGGCACGCCGGACGTGCCGGTCAATCAGGTGATCGCGGTGCTGTTGGAGGAGGGCGAGGACAAGGCGGCGATTTCACAAGCAAAGCCCGCGCCGAAACTGGAACAAAAATCCGCGCCAAAAACGCAAGCCACTTCCCCCTCTCCCCAACCCTCTCCCCAACGGGGAGAGGGAGCGAGTCAACCGAGAGCAGTCGCAGCGAACTTAACTTCTACCTCTCCCCGTGGGGGAGAGGTCGCCGCGCGCAGCGCGGCGGGTGAGGGGGTTCGGACTAACGGAAAGGGGCTTGAAGGCAAAGGTCCCGGCGGCTTTTTCGCCTCGCCGCTCGCCCGCCGGCTCGCGAAAGACGCGGGCATCGAGCTTGCTCGCGTACAGGGCTCCGGTCCGCACGGCCGCATCGTCGCCCGCGACATCGAAGGCGCCAAGGGCGGCGCCGCGCTGCGGACGCCTGCCCCCGCCACGCGGCCCTTCGAAATGCCGGCGGGGATGCCGGACGACAAAATCCGCGCGCTGTTCGAGGAAGGCAGCTACGAATTCGTGCCGCACGACTTGATGCGAAAGGCGATCGCGCGCCGGCTCACCGAGTCGAAGCTCACGATCCCGCACTATTATCTCAGCATCGACTGCCAGATCGACGAACTGTTGAAGGCGCGGGAAGAGATCAATTCGTCGTCGCCCAAGGGTCCCGACGGCAAGCCGCGCTTCAAGCTCTCGGTCAACGACTTCATCATCAAGGCGCTGGCGCTGGCGCTGATCAAGGTGCCGGACGCGAATGTGAGCTGGACGGATGCCGGCATGCTCAAGCACAAGCACGCCGACGTCGGCGTCGCGGTCGCGATCAAGGGCGGGCTGATCACGCCGATCATCCGCCACGCCGAGGAAAAGACGCTCGGCATCATTTCCAACGAGATGCGCGACCTTGGGCTGCGCGCCCGCAACCGCAAGCTCAAGCCGCACGAATACGAGGGCGGCTCGGCGGCGGTCTCGAACCTCGGCATGTACGGCGTCAAGGAATTCGCCGCGGTGATCAATCCGCCGCAGGCGAGCATCCTCGCGGTCGGCGCCGGCGAAGCGCGCCCGGTCGTCAAGAACGGCAAGCTCGCGGTGGCCACTGTAATGACGGCGACGCTTTCCGCCGATCACCGCGCGATCGACGGCGCGGTGGGGGCGGAATTGCTCGCGGCGTTCAAGGGCTATATTGAAAAGCCAACCGGCATGCTGGTGTGAGCGTGCGGAATTCGCGGGTGGGGTAAATGGACGCACCGGTGCAAAATAATTCCAAACTGCGGGTCGTGATCGTGATCTTCCCGATGTTCATCGCCACGCTTTCGCTGCTGACGTCGATCTACAACGGCTATCTCAACAACAAGTTCGTCGTGCTCATCCAGCAGAACGTCACGCGCGGCGAATACATTCGCACCTGCAAGGACCTCATCGACAGCTATTTCCTGATCAAGCTGAAGGCGGCCGCACTCGCCGCCGCGGCCGAGCGCGAACGGGCGGGCCGCGGCTCCGATATCATCAGTTACGAGGCCGACGCCGCCAACGCCGCCAGTCATTTCGGGGCGCTCGGCACCTATCTCGCGAACTTCCAGGATGATGCGGCGCGCGAGCGCTACACGTATCTCGCATGGGAACTTCTGAGCATCGTGAAGGCGGCAAGGGAAACGGAGCCGGCGAAGGTCGACAAGCTGTTCGAGAAGGCCGACGGCATGTTCGCGCGCATGAACGACGATTGCATCAAGACCGCGCAATCGAGAATTTAGGCGGCCCCGCGTGCCCGAAACCAATTTCGACATTCTCATCATCGGCGCGGGGCCGGGCGGCTATGTCGCGGCGATCCGCGCGGCGCAGCTCGGCTTTAAGACCGCCATCGTCGAGCGCGAGCATCTCGGCGGCATCTGCCTCAACTGGGGCTGCATTCCCACGAAGGCGCTGCTGCGGACGGCGGAAATCTACCGCTACATGCAGCACGCCAAGGACTTCGGGCTTTCGGCGGAGAAAATCGGCTTCGATACCGCGGCGATCGTCGCGCGCTCGCGCGCAGTGGCGAAACGCCTTGTCGACGGCGTCGGCTTCCTGATGAAGAAGCACAAGATCACGGTGATCGACGGCACCGCGCGGCTCACGAAGCCCGGCGAGGTGAAAGTGGAGGGGAAGGGTGCGGGCACCTATGCGACGAAGCACGTCATCGTCGCGACCGGCGCGCGGCCCCGCGTTCTGCCCGGGATCGAGCCCGACAAGGAGCTGATCTGGACCTATTTCGAGGCGATGGTGCCGAAGGCGTTGCCGAAGTCGCTCCTCGTCATCGGCTCCGGCGCCATCGGCATCGAGTTCGCGAGCTTCTATCGCACGCTCGGCTCCGAGGTCACGGTCGTCGAAGTGCTGCCGCAGATCTTGCCGGCGGAGGACGAGGAAATCGCGCTCGCCGCCCGCAAGCGTTTCGAAAAGCAGGGCATCAAGATTCTTACCGGCGCCAAGGTGACCATGGTCGAGAAAAAGAAGGAGCAAGTGGTCGCTACCGTCGAGGACGCCAAGGGCGTAAAACAAACCATCACGGCCGAGCGCGCTATTTCCGCCGCCGGCGTCGTCGGCAACATCGAAAATCTAGGCCTCGAAGCCCTCGGGGTGAAAACCGAGAAAGGCACGATCAAGGCCGACGGCTTCGGCCGCACCAATGTCGCGGGCGTTTACGCGATCGGCGACGTGGCGGGGCCGCCGATGCTCGCCCACAAGGGCCAGCACGAGGGCGTGATCTGCGTCGAAGCGATCAAGGGGCTCGCGCCGCATCCCTTGGACAAGAACAAAATTCCCGGCTGCACCTATTGCGATCCGCAGATCGCTTCGGTCGGTCTCACGGAGAAACGCGCCAAGGAAGCGGGGCGCGAGGTGCGCGTCGGGCGCTTCCCGTTCCTCGGCAACGGCAAGGCGATCGCGATGGGCGAGGACCAGGGACTGGTGAAGACGATCTTCGACAAGAAAACCGGCGAGTTGTTGGGCGCGCACATGATCGGTGCCGAGGTCACGGAGCTCATCCAGGGCTTTGTCATCGCCATGAATTGCGAGACGACTGAGGAAGAGCTGATGAATTCAATTTTCCCGCATCCGACGCTCTCCGAGATGATGCATGAGAGCGTGCTCGATGCCTACGGCCGCGTGATGCATGTTTGACCGCGGGCATGCGGGGTACCAAACTGCCATGAAACTTCCCGCGGACAGGAGACTCGCATGAATGAAATGCAAGGAATTCTCGGCAATCCCGGCGTCGGCTTCTTCGAATTGCTGTTGATCGGCGCCATTGCCGGCTGGATCGCCGCAAAGATCACGGAGTCCTCCCACGGCATCTTCACCAACATGCTGATCGGCATTTGCGGCGCCTTTGTCGGCAGCAAGCTCGCCGAGGTGCTGGAGATTTCCGTGTTCGGCTTCTGGCGCACGCTGGCGTCGGCCGCGATCGGCGCGGTTATCCTGTTGCTGGTCTGGCGCATTATTCATCGGCAAACCGCGTAGCCCCATATAGCGCATGACCGTCGTCCTCGATTCGCTAAAGGCCCGCGGAGGCCGCTTGCGTCATCCCGAAAAGGCGCACCGGCCCGATTCACCTTCGGCGCCGAAGCCGGATTGGATCCGCGTGCGGGCGCCGGGGCCCGGCGCCTTCGCGGAGACGAGCCGCATCGTGCGCGAGCGCGGGCTGAACACGGTCTGCGTGGAAGCGTCCTGCCCCAATATCGGCGAGTGCTGGGCGGTGCGGCACGCGACCTTCATGATCCTTGGCGACACCTGCACGCGCGCCTGCGCCTTCTGCAACGTCAGGACCGGCGTGCCCGGCGCGCTCGACCCGGCGGAGCCGGCGCGGGTCGCGGATGCGACCGCCCAGCTCGGCCTCAAGCACGTCGTCGTCACCTCGGTCGACCGCGACGATCTCGACGACGGCGGGGCCGCGCATTTTGCGGAAACCATCCGCGAACTCAGGCGGCAAAGCCCCGGCACCAGCATCGAAGTGCTGACGCCGGATTTCCTGCGCAAGGACGGCGCCTTGGAGCGCGTGGTCGAGGCGAAGCCCGACGTCTTCAACCACAATCTGGAGACCGTGCCCTCGCTGTATCTAACCGTGCGGCCGGGCGCGCGCTATTACCATTCGGTGCGGTTGCTGGCGCGGGTGAAGGAACTCGATCCTTCGATCTTCACCAAGTCCGGCATCATGGTCGGGCTTGGCGAGGAGCGGAACGAGATTTTACAGGTGATGGACGATTTGCGCTCGGCCGAGGTCGACTTCCTCACCGTCGGGCAATATTTGCAGCCGACGCGGAAGCATCATTCGGTGGTGCGCTACCTCGATCCCGCCGAGTTCGAGGCGATCAAGACCATCGCTTTTTCCAAGGGCTTCCTGATGGTTGCGGCCTCGCCGCTCACGCGCTCCTCGCATCACGCCGGCGAGGACTTCGAGAAATTGCGCGCGGCGCGCGCACAATCACTCGCCCGGCCCTGACTTTTTGCTGGAGCATGATCTCTTTCATTTGTCATGCCCGGCCTTGTGCCGGGCATCCACGTCTTTGCCAGAAAATAAGGCGTGGATGGCCGGGACAAGCCCGGCCATGACGGGGAAACTGTGGCACATCAGGTTTCTATCTTTCGGGATCATGCTCTGATGCCCTCTTTCCGAACGACGCGGCGGGTGCGACACGCGGCCGGCGAGATGTTCGATCTCGTCGCCGACGTCGAGCGCTACCCCGAATTCGTGCCGCTGTGCGAGCGGCTCAAAGTGAAGCGGCGGGCGGAAGGCGGGGAGGGCACGCAAATTCTCGTCGCCGACATGACGGTGGCCTACGGGCCGGTGCGCCAGAGCTTCACCAGCCAGGTGACGTTGGATCGCGCGCGGCTCGCGATCCTCGTCGAATATCTCGATGGGCCGTTCCGGCAACTGGAAAATCGCTGGCGCTTCCGGCCGATCGGCGAGAAAAGCTGCGAGGTCGATTTTTTCATCAGCTACGAATTTCGCTCGAAGACGCTCGGCCTGTTGATGGGGGCCGCCTTCGACAGGGCTTTTCGCCGCTTCGCCGAGGCGTTCGAGCAACGCGCCGACAAGATTTATGGCGTGAAGTCTGCCTAAGGCGCGGCCGCTTACTTCGGCAGTTCATGCTGCGTCTTTGGGCTTGCCGATCAGCGGCGTCCA
>JBGPVT010000138.1:0-5788 GCA_041491825.1 Xanthobacteraceae bacterium
ACGCCGCTCGTATATTCGAAGCGCTCGCCGGGCTTCAGCACCGGCTGCTCGCCGACGACGCCGGGGCCGCGCACCTCCTGCATGTTTCCGTGCGCGTCGGTGATTTTCCAGTGTCGCGACTTGAGCTGCACCGTGGCCGTGCCGAGGTTTACGATCTCGATGGTGTAGGCCCAGAAAAAGCGGCCGTCCTCCGCCGACGAGCGGTCGGCGAGATATTGCGGCCTGACGGTGATCTGAATGCCCTGAGTGACGGCGCGGTACATGCCGGCAAGTCAATCCGGTTCACGCCGCGCACGCAACTGCGGGCTAATCACAGCGCCTTCAGCCCGCGTGCGAGATCCTCGGCGAGATCGTCGGGATGCTCTAAGCCGACCGAGAGCCGCAACAGCCCGTCGCCGATGCCCATTCCCGCGCGCGCCTCCGGCGTGAAGCGCTGATGCGTGGTGGTCGAGGGATGCGTGACGAGGCTCTTCGCGTCGCCGAGATTGTTGGAGATGCGGATCAGGCGAAGCGCGTTGGCGAAGCGGAACGCCGCCGCCTTGCCGCCCGGCACTTCGAAGGAGACGAGCGTGCCGCCGCCCTTCATCTGTTTCTTTGCGAGCTTCACCTGCGGGTGATCGTCGCGGAAGGGATAGAGCACCTTGGCGATCTTTTTCTCGCCGGCGAGAAAGTCGGCGAGTTTCACGGCGCTCGCTTGCATCTTTTCCACACGCAGCGGAAGCGTCTCGATGCCCTTGAGCAACACCCAGGCGTTGAAGGGCGAGAGCGCGGGCCCCGTCTGGCGCAGAAACGTGTGCAGATGATCGGCGATGAATTTCTCCGGGGCCAGGATCACGCCGCCGAGGCAGCGGCCCTGGCCGTCGATGTGCTTGGTGGCGGAGTAGACGACCACATCGGCGCCGAGCTCGAACGGGCTCTGCAACAAGGGTGTTGCGAACACGTTGTCGACGACGAGCCGCGCGCCCGCTTGTTTTGCGAGCTTCGCCACCGCCGCGATGTCGATGATGTCGAGCGTGGGGTTGGTGGGACTTTCGAGAAAGAACACTTTCGTTTCCGGCCGCACCGCCGCTTTCCAGGCATTCAAATCGGTGCCTTCGACCAGCGTCGAGGCGATGCCAAAGCGCGGCAACAATTCCTCGATCACGTAGCGGCAGGAGCCGAAGAGGGCCCGCGCCGCCACCACGTGGTCGCCGGCCTTGAGTTGGCAGAGCAGCGAAGCGGTGACCGCCGCCATGCCGGTGGCGGTGGCGCGCGATGCCTCCGCGCCCTCGACCGCGCACATGCGGGCCTCGAACATCGCCACGGTGGGGTTCGAGAAGCGCGAATAGATGTAGCCGGGCTCCTTGCCCGCGAAACGCGCCTCGCAGCTTTCGGCCGTGTCGTAGACGAAGCTTTGGGTGAGAAAAAGCGCCTCGGCGTTTTCGCCGAACGGCGTGCGGGAAATGCCCGCGTGCACGAGCCGCGTTTCGGGACGCAGCCCCTTGGGGTCGAGAACGGGACGGGGAGCGGAATTCATGGCGTGCCTCCAGACAACAAAAAACCCGGTACCGGGGGATACCCGGCCGGGCTTCGGCACGTCTCCCCGGCCTTTTAGCGAATTGTTTTACGTGGCTGCAAGCCGGCCGGCTCAAATGACCACGAACGACAAGGGGATTAGCGCGCGAGCCCGCTTGGCGTCAAGACGGCGCGCGGCTAAGCCTTTTTCCAGGGCACTTGCGAAGGCAGGAACGAAGTCAGGCGCGAAGGCGGGAGCGAAGGATGGCGATGGCGGCGGCGAAGGAAATGCCGGCAACGGGCATTCTGCCGGGCCAGGCGATTTCCGCGCTCTATGAAAGCGGCGCGATCGAGGGCCCCGCTTTCGAGCCCGGTCAAGTGCAGCCCGCGAGCCTCGATCTCCGTCTCGGGCGCCACGCCTGGCGCGTGCGCGCGAGCTTCCTGCCCTCGACGAAGACGGGCATCGAGGAGCGGCTGGCGAACCTGTCGCTGCACCGCTTCGAGCTCGATTCCGAGGGCGAGGTGCTGGAGCAGGGCTGCGTCTATCTCGTCGAGGTGGAGGAGCGCTTCAAATTGCCGGTCGATCTCGTCGCCTCCACCAACCCGAAAAGCTCCACCGGCCGCCTCGACGTCTTTACCCGCGTGATCGGCGATCGCGTCGCCGCCTTCGACGCGGTGCCGGCGGGATACAAAGGCCCGCTGTATCTGGAGATCAGCCCGCGCACCTTTCCGATCCTGGTGCGGCGGGGCTCCAAGCTCGCGCAGATCCGTTTTCGCCGCGGCGACGCGCGGCTCGACGGCAAGGCGCTCGCGGCCTTGCAGGCGCGAGAGCGGCTCGTCGACGCCGCCGACGCGAATCTAAGCTCCGGCGCGGTCGCGGTATCGGTCGACCTTTCCGGCAAGGGCTCGGCGGGGCTCGCCGGCTTTCGCGCCAAGAAACACACGGGGCTCATCGACGTCGACAGGCGCGAGGCCTACGACGTCGCCGATTTTTGGGAGCCGCTGCCGGCGCGCGGCGGCCGCGGCCTCGTGCTCGATCCCGACGCCTTCTACATTCTCGCCTCGAAGGAAGCGGTGCACGTGCCGCCCGATCACGCCGCCGAGATGGTGCCGTTCGATCCCTTGGTCGGCGAATTCCGCGTGCATTACGCGGGCTTCTTCGATCCCGGCTTCGGCCACGCCGCCGCCGGCGGCAGCGGCGCGCGCGCGGTGTTGGAGGTGCGCTCGCGCGAAGTGCCGTTCATTCTCGAAGACGGCCAGATCGTCGGAAGGCTCGTCTATGAGCGCATGACCGAACGGCCGAAGACGCTCTACGGCGAGACGCCGGGCTCCAACTATCAGGCCCAGGGCCTGAAACTCTCCAAGCACTTCAAGCCGTTTCAGCCATAAGCGCTCATTATCCCCTCTCCCCTTGTGGGAGAGGGTGGTTCGAGCTTGCGTTAGCAAGCGAGGACCGGGTGAGGGGTAAGTCGATAGTTTCGGTCTGAAGTTTTTTCGCTCGCTCCGATCTCGGGTTTACCCGTGATCGGCCGTTTTATTTGGCGCCAGTCGGCAACAGCCGACTTGCGCTCGCTACCCCCTCACCCGATCGCTCGCTGATGCTCGCGATCACCCTCTCCCACAAGGGGAGAGGGGAAAAACAGGGCGAGCGTGGGCGTTACTGCGGCTTCGCCTTCGCGACGCAGGCGTTGAGCCGCGCCGTCAACCGCTCGCCGCCGCCGTTCCAGCGCGCGAGCTCTTCGCGCCCGATCCGCTCGATATTTTCGCGCGAGTAGTTGCCGCCCAATAGCTTCTTCGTGCCGCCGAGCACGAGAATGGCGAGCGTCGCGTTTTCGCCTTTGAGAAAATCGCTATCTATGTCGAGCGCATTGACATCTTTTACGTTCATCACGGGCTCGCCTGCTTTCCCGCGCAGGATCTGGTTGAAGGCGATGGAGCCCTCGCCGAATTGCTCGATCGGCCCCGCATCCGCGGCAATCCCGAAGGCGACGCGCTCGGCGCGATCGCCCTTGAAGTGGCCGATCACGATGTCGCCGATTTCGATATGGCCAAAATCGCCGCCCGGCAGCACGAAGAACGGAACCTCCGCCGCATCGATGAAGCTCGAAGGCTCGCAGCCGTCCGCCCGCACTACGCCCGGCCTTGTGAGCGTGGTGGCGGCGACGAAGTAGCCGGGATGGCGCGACTCGGGCCCGCGCACGCACGGATAGCCGTTGCGCGTGCTCGGAATGATCGCGCGCTTGGTGAAGGCGGTGAGCTTGCGCTCTTTCCAGTAGAACATGTCATAGCCGCCGGGCGCATGGGGCGCGACCGATTTCAAGTCGTGGGATTTCAGCTTGCGGTCGCGGATCAGCGGCCAGACGTCTTTCCAGGCCTCCGCAAGGCTCGGCACGTTTTGTTTCGGCGGTTTGTTCGGATCGAGGAGCAGCGCGCGCTTGTCTTCGAGAAAAACGCGGATGCCGCTCGGGGAGAAATCGTCGAGCGCGCAGGCGCCGCTCAAGGTGACTTTGCCGCCGGCATCTTGGCGCCGCTCGCACACGCCGTGGCCGTAAGGATCCTCGGGATGATAGGCGCGCTCGCTGCCGTCGGCATCGACCGCGAGCCGCGTGATCACCGCCAGGAGCTGTCTCGGCGCCGCGGCAGCACCTTCCGCCTGGCGATCGAGCAACACGGAGTATTTGTTCGGCGGGCCCGCGTCTTCGCGCGCAAGCACCATTTCGAAATTCTGCATCCGGCAGGCGTCGTCGGCGGCAGCATTCGTCGGCCGGAAGGAAATCTTCGCGGGCGGCAGCGGCTTTGGCAGTTGCGGGATGATCTTGTCCAGGAGCTCGCGCGGCGGAATATCCTGCGCGCTTACGTGCGCCGGCACGAGACAGAGTGCTGTAATAATGAGTGCGTGCGGCAGGCGCATGCTGATTTCCCCGAATCGTCGGCGATCTTAATTTCTGATCGATCCGTGGTATAAAAGTAGAAGTAGGCGTCTCTGAGGAGGCGCCGCGCGGGCGTAGTTCAATGGTAGAACGGCAGCTTCCCAACTCGCGCGCCACAGTCCTGCTGCTCAATCAGATGCATTGAAATACCATTGCGCGCCATTTCTCGGCGACTCACCAACTTGGGATCTGGGCCGCACGCGTACTGAAATTCAGAGCCCAAAGAGAGCCCAATTTCACAAACAAACGTTAGCGCGCGAGACGACGTATTTCCGATTGTCCGCTTTGTGCCATAACCAGTCGTGAGGAGCCGCCTGTGCCTCCGCTTCCCGCCACACAAGAGGATCAAGGAGCATGTGGATTAGAAACATTTCATGGAATACGAAAGAGGAGCGAGATCATGATTGAGTGGTTCGATGACCTCGTTCTCGGCATGCGCTTCAAGAGTACCGACAAGCAGGTCACGCGCGAAGACATCAAGCGCTTTGCATCGGAGTTCGATCCCCAGCCCTATCATCTCGACGAGGCGGCTGCCGAGCGAACGCCATTGAAAGGCCTCGCTGCCTCGGGCTGGCACACGGCGGCGATCGCAATGCGATTGACCGTCGACGTCCGCCCGTTCGGGCCGCACCCTCTTTTGGGGTTCGGCGTGGACGACTTGCGGTGGCTTGCCCCCGTGCGTCCTGGCGACGTGATCCACGTCGAAGGCGAGGTGGTCGGGCTCACGCCATCAAAAACGAAGCCGCAGGGCATCGTGCGCGTCAAATGGACGGTATTCAATCAGCACGGCGACCCCGTCTACACCTTCACTCCGATTGCCGTGGTGCCGCGTCGCCCGAGCGGATCAACCACAAGCTAGATATGTAGTCATCAGCATGAGTGCATGTCCGCTTCGGGTCATTAGCGGACAGCATCTTCGGTATGGAGAAATCCAATCGCGCAGCAACAGCCGGCAATTCACCGCTTTGTGAATACCGGCCGAATAGGCTAAAAAATGATGAGCCAAAAGAGAGCCCAAAAAATTCTCTGCCATAAGAAGTGGGCTAGTTGTCGAGGTTCGCGGGCGTAGTTCAATGGTAGAACGGCAGCTTCCCAAGCTGCATACGAGGGTTCGATTCCCTTCGCCCGCTCCAACTTTCCAAGAATAGCCGCCCGCCCCTGCCGCGCCCCGATCAGCGCCAAGTGAACGCGGGCTTCATTGACGGGCGCGGGAGCGAGGACTAGCTAAAGTCCATGGCTCAGCTCGTCGGACGCAACCCCTTCAGCCGGAACGTGCTCTATATCGCGGCGGCACTCTTCGGCCTCGCGCTCGCCGCGAGCATCGTGCTGTGGGCAAAGCTCGGCACGGCCGTGTTCTTCGAGTC
>JBGPVT010000139.1:0-5783 GCA_041491825.1 Xanthobacteraceae bacterium
GAAAAAGCGCGCGGCATTTCGATCGACCTCGGCTTTGCCTATTTGCCGGCGGCGGATGGCTCTGTCCTCGGCTTCGTCGACGTGCCGGGGCACGAGCGCTTCATTCACAACATGCTCGCGGGCGCGACCGGCATCGATTTCGCCTTGCTCACCATCGCGGCCGACGACGGCGTGATGCCGCAGACGGTCGAGCATCTCGCGATCCTCGATCTTCTCGGCATTGAGCGCGGCGTCGTCGCCTTGACCAAGGCGGACCTCGCCGAGCCCTCCCGGCGCGAGAAAGTCGTGAACGATATCCGGCAATTGCTCGCCGCGACCGGTCTCGCCCATGCCGAAATCGTCCCGGTTTCGACCGTCACCGGCGAAGGCGTCGATCTGCTCCGCGCATCCCTGATGCAAGCCGCGCAGAAGCACGCGGCGCGCTCGGCCAAGGGTAGGTTTCGGCTCGCGGTCGACCGCTGCTTCATCCTTCCGGGCGCCGGCACCGTCGTAACCGGCACCGTTCTCTCCGGAACGGTAGCGAGCGGCGACCGGGTTCTTGTCAGCCCGCCGGGCTTGGTTGCCCGCGTACGCTCGATCCACGCGCAGAACCGGTCGGCCGACAAGGGAGTGGCGGGACAACGCTGCGCGCTCAATTTGGCGGGCGAAAGCATCGCCAAGGATTCGATCGCGCGCGGCGACGTCGTGCTCGACCCCGAATTGCAGGCGCCGACCGAGCGCATCGATGCAAGATTGAAAGTGCTCGCGCGCGAGCCGAAAGCCGTCCTCCAATGGATGCCGGTTCGATTGCACCACGCCGCCGCCGAAGTGGGCGCGCGGATCGTGCTTCTGGGAGAGGCGATCCCGCCGGGCGGCGAAGGGTTTATTCAGCTCGTGCTCGACCGTCCGATTGCCGCGGCGGCGGGCGACCGCTTCATCATCCGCGACACCTCGGCGCAGCGGACGATCGGCGGCGGCCGCTTCCTTGATCTCCGCCCGCCCGCGCGCAAGCGCCGCGCGCCGGCCCGCATCGCCCAGCTCGAAGCGCATACGCTGGCCGATCCCGGGCAGGCGCTGGAGGCGTTGCTCGGCCGCCCGCCGTTCTACGCCGACCTTTCGGCCTTCGCGCGCGACCGCGTGCTATCGCCCGGAGAAGTCGAGGAGATCGCCGGACGCGCGGGCCTGATCCGCGTTCCGGTGCGGGATTTTACGATTGTTTTTTTGCCGGCCGCCTTCATGCGCTTGAAGCGCGAACTGATAACGGCGCTCGAAAAATTTCATGGAGAAAATCCGGATCTGCCCGGCATCGGGCTCGAGCGGCTCCGCCTGCAACTCGAGCCGCGCGTGCCGGCGCCGGCATTTTCCGCGATTCTGCAAGGGCTTGCGAAGCGGGGCGAAGTCGCGCTCGACGGCGCCTGGATCCGGCTGCCCAAGCACGAGGTGAAACTCACGCCCGCGGACGAAAAGACCTGGGGGCGGGTTCGCCCGCTCATTTCCGGCAACGAGCGCTTTCGCCCGCCGCGGGTGCGCGACATCGCCGGCGCCTTGAGCGTGGCGGAGCCGGATATCCGGCGCCTCTTGAAGCTTGTCGGCCGCATCGGCAAGGTCGACGAGATCGCGCATGATCACTTTTTCTTGCGCGCTACCGTCGGCGAAATGGTCGATGTGATGATCGATCTCGCTTCAGAGATCGAGAACGGCCAATTCACCGCGGCCCAGCTTCGCGACCGTCTCGACAACGGGCGCAAGGTCGCGATTCAGATTCTCGAATTCTTCGATCGCCACGGCGTGACGCTCAGGCGCGGCGATTTACGGCGTCTGAACAAGCACCGGCTGGATTTGTTTCGCCAGCCGGCGGTCGAAACGCCGACCGCGGCAACATCGATTTCGGGAAGGGAAGCGCCTCCGGTGGGGCGTCCGGACTTCAAATCCGGGAAGGGCCGCGAGCCGGTCCTTGGTGGGTTCGACTCCCATTCTCTTCCGCCAACTTCCAGGAGCGCGCGATGACCGTCACGACCGCTTCGTTTCTCGATTCGCTGAAAGAAGCCGCGGCGAAGGCAGAGACGGCCGAAGCCGATTTCCGGCGCGAAATCAGCGCGCGCATCAAGAATTTCGAGCATGAGCGCGCCTTCGCCTATCGCCGGCTCAATTTCATGCGGGCGCTCGCCGACGCCACCGCCGCCGCGGAAAGCGAGGAGATCGCCGTCGCCAACGCCCTTGCGGCCGTGCGGACGAAGCTCGGCTGGTCGAGCGACAGCGAGGCGCGGACAGCCGTGCTTTCGCGTCTCGCGCCGGTGGCGCAGGCGATGTTCGCGTATCTCACGCCCCCCGAAAAAGACGAGAAGCTACCCGACATCGGCAAGGCGCTCGCGGATTTCGAGACATGGTACGGCGAGACGCACGACCAGCCGTTCTGGGTCCTGTTCGAGCACTACATTCCGGAGACGCCGCGTGTCGATTTCTGAGACCAAAAGCCCCGCCACCGACTTCGACCGCTGGGTTGCCGACGAATTCGCCGAGAACGGCGCCTTCACCGCCCTCGTCATTCTCGTCGAAATCGTCGAGCCCTCGGTGGTCCCGCTCTGCTCGACCTATTTCAACGTGATCGGCGACGAGTTCGATTGGGGCGAGATCACGGTGCTGTTCGCGGGCTCGGGGCGCGACTGGAGCGGCGCTTGCTTTTTTCCGGTGACCGCAACCGACGGCGGCCCGCTCGACAACCCGACGGCGCGGCTCCGATTGCACGAGCTCGAGACGCGCGTCGACGCAAGCAGGCTCACGCTGAACGAGGGGAACTTCTTCGACAAATGGGGCCGCCGCCTCAAGATCGAGGAGATGCAGGCGCAATGAGTGCGTTACTTCGCGTCATCGATACGGGATTGCGGCCGCCGCGCTGGAACATCGCCATGACCGCGGCGCTGGCGGAGCTCCATGGCGCCGGCGAAATTTCCGACACGCTTCGCTTTCAGCGGTTTCAGCCTTGCGTGCTCGTCGGACGCAATCAGGACATTGCCCGCGAAGTCCGGCTCGATCGCTGCCGGCAAAAGGGGGTCGCGCTGGCCCGGCGGGTGACCGGCGGCGGCGCCGTGTATATGGATGCGGGCATTCTCTCCTGGGAGATCGTCGCCGGCAGGCGGCGCTTCGGCGCGGATTTGGCGGAGGCCGCGGAAAGAATTTGCATCGCGGTCGCGGGCGGTCTTGCAGACCTTGGAGTGCAAGCGCGGTTTTGTCCGCCCAACGCCATCGAGGCCGAGGGCCGCAAGATCAGCGGCGCCAGCGGCTATTTCGAGGGCGCGACCCTCGTCCATGAGGGCACCGTGCTCGTCGATTTCGATCTTGGCGACATGGCCGAGGTCCTGCGCCTGCCGGATGCCAAGGGAGCGGCCGCGCTCGCAGATCGCGTGACGAGCCTGGCGGCGATCCTCGGATGCGCGCCCGCGATCGAGGAAGCGCAGCGCGCGCTCGTCGCAAGTATCTCGAATTGCTTTGGTTTTCGGATCGAGCGCGATACGCCCTCAACGCGCGAGTTGGCGCTCGCCGAAGAACTTCATGCTGCGGAATTCGGCACCGACCGGTTCGTGTTGGGGGAGGAGCCGCAAGAGATTTCTCGCCCTCCGTCCGGACATGCGGCAAGGATGCTCGCATGAGCAAGCGGCTCCTCATCGTTCTCGTCAACACCGATCCGAAGAACGCCGAGGAGCTCGGCGCGCCGTTCTATCATGCCGCGGTGGCGGCGGCGATGGATTACGAAGTCGACGTCGTCTGCACGGCGACGGCGGGCAAGCTCATGATCAAGGGCGTCGCCGAAAAGATCCATACCAAGCCCGGCAATCCGAAAACCGTCTACGACTGGATCAAGGAAGCGCACGATCAGGGCGCGCGGCTCTGGGCGTGCCCCGCCAATCTCGAGCTGTTCGAGATTTCCGAAAGCGATCTCATCCCCGAATGCAATGGCATGATGGGAACGGCGACGATGATCCAGGACATCATGGACGGCGAATGCCGCGTCCTGACCTATTGAGGGAATTCCCGTGGCGCGCGTGCAGGACCATGACTATCCGGATCACCTCTTTTACGACGTCGACAATCAAATCTGGTACGAATCACTTGCCGACGGGAAAATCCGCGCCGGCATGACGCCGATCGCCGTTTCGCTCGCGGGCGAGGTGCTCGTCTTCACGCCGAAGCGGCTCGGGCGCGATTTCGAAAAAGGCCGCTCCTTCGCCACCATCGAGTGCGGAAAATGGGTGGGCTCGGCGCGCGCCGCCTTCGCGGGCGTCGTCGAGGCGCAGAACGAGGCGCTGATAAAGAAACCCGAACTCCTGAACGAGGACGCCTTCGGCAAGGGCTGGATGCTGATCGTGCGCTCGCTCCGCGACGACTGGCGCACGGGCCTCGTGACCGGAGCCGCCATCGCCCCCGCCTTCGGCGAGTGGATCGCTTCCGAAGCCTACAAGGACCGGACGGAGTGAGAGCGGCTAAGCGGATACGCGGATGCCAGGCGCTCCGATTTCCGCGTGGCCGATGATGCGCGCCGACGGATTGCCTGCGTCGACGATCTCTTGCAAGAGCCTCTCGGCTCGGCTCGCCTCGCAGGCGACGAGCAGGCCGCCGGAAGTTTGCGGATCGGTGAGAAGCGCGCGCTGCCAGTCGGGCAGATCTTTCGGCAAGGCAACGGCGTCGCTATAGCTCGACCAGTTCCGCCCGGAAGCGCCGGTGACGAACCCTTGCCGGGCGAGGCGCTCCGCCTCCTTCAAGAGCGGGATGTCCCGCAGCCGGAGGGCGAGCGAAAGCTTCGATCCGCGCACCATCTCCAACGCGTGCCCCAGCAGGCCGAAGCCCGTCACGTCGGTGACGGCGTGCACGGCCGGGTCGTCGGCGAGCGCGGTACCGACCTTGTTCAGGAGCGTCGTCGAAGCGATCATTTCCGCATAGCCGTCGCCGCCGAGCTCGCCTTTCTTGAGCGCCGCCGAATAGATTCCGACGCCGATCGCCTTGGTGAGAATCAAAGCGTCGCCCGCCCGCAGGGTGTGATTTCGCCGCACTTGTTCCGGGCGGCAAACGCCGATCACCGCGAGGCCGTAAATCGGCTCCGGCGAATCGATCGAATGGCCGCCCGCCACCGGAATTCCGGCCGCGGCACAAACCGCGGCACCCCCTTGCAGAATTTCGCGCACGACCTCGACCGGAACCTTGTCGAGCGGCATGCCGAGGATCGCCAGCGCCATGATCGGCCTCGCCCCCATGGCGTAGATATCGGAAATCGCGTTGGTGGCGGCGATGCGGCCGAAATCGTTTGGATCGTCGACGACCGGCATGAAGAAATCGGTGGTGGCGACGATGCAGGTCTTGTCGTCCAGCTGCCACACCGCCGCGTCGTCGCCCGTCTCGGTGCCGACGAGAAGCTCGCGATAGGGGGCGGCCAGGGGCTCGCCGGCGAGAAGCTCTCGCAAGACAGAAGGTGCCAGCTTGCAGCCGCAGCCGCCGCCATGGGCAAGGCTCGTGAGCCGCACGACGGGCGCATTCATCGCCGATCTCCCATCCAGCGCCGGCCCGCGGCGTTTCTCTTCTGCAATCCGTGCATCATACCGGCGGCGGAGAGAAGAACCGGGCGGATTATGCCCCTCGCGGAGCGGTCTGCCAACTCGTCCGGGGGCGGGGTTAAGCCGAGGCCGGACGGAGTTCGAGCGTCAAACGAGTTGCGCGCGCAATTCCTTCGCGGCGGCGCGCATATGCGGGAGGAAGCGGTCGACCATCTGCTCGCTGGTCGCGCGATCGACATGGCTGACGACGCTGAGCGCCGC
>JBGPVT010000140.1:0-5721 GCA_041491825.1 Xanthobacteraceae bacterium
CCGCGCGCAACCCCTCCCCCACGGCGGCCTCGTTTTCGTAGACCTGCGCGGTGTCGATATGGCGGTAGCCGAGGCGGAGCGCCTGCTCGACGAGCCGCGCGCAGGAAGCCCCCCGCAGTTCCCAGGTGCCGAGGCCGAGCAGGGGAATCTTCGCGCCGTTCGCCTCGACAGTTTGCATGGAGTTCTGACCCGCCCTGTTTTCCAAGCCGATGAACGGCCGGGAGTTTACTTCGCGGCGCTATCTTTTCATTAAAAAAATTTAGGCGCCTTACGGGGCGACGAGGCCGAGCCGTTCGTCGCGTTTCCTCAGCCACATCATCAGCGGGATCGAAAGCACGATCATCCATCCCTTGCCGGCGATCTGGCCGGCGAGGAATTCGAGCGAGCCGAAGGCGAGCCACAGGAACACCACCGAATCGACCACCAGCCCGAAAAAGCCGGAAACCGCCACCGCCGCGACGAAATGCTTGCGCGCCAGCGGCGTATAGGCCGCGAAATCGACGGTCTCCGAGAGCAGGAACGCCGCCGCCGAGGCGATAACGAGCGCCGGCGGGGCGAGCAAGCCGGAGATCGCCGCCCCCATCAGGATCGCGCAGATGCCGATCCCGGCGCCGAAGCGGCGCTGCACGAGATCGCGGAGCACCAGCGCCGCCCCCACCATGAGGACGCCGGAGGGCGCGTAGAGGCCGGGCGCGACCGGTATGACGCACGGCCCTTTCGGCCCGCATTCGGTGCCGACATGGCCGATCAGCCAGTTCGCCGCCGGAATGGTGAGACAGAAGAGCACGAGGAAAACGAGGCCTTCGGCGAAGCGAAGGCCGTCGTGGCGCGTTATGCTATGCGCGTCGCGCTCCACTTGTTCCACCCCTCCGAGCGCAATTTGCAGGCCGGGCACTCGCCGCAGCCATAGCCCCATGCGTGCCGGCGCGAGCGATCGCCGAGATAGCAGCTATGGGTTTCTTCAACCACGAGGCGAATCAGCGCATCCCCGCCGAGCGCGTGCGCGAGCGCGAAGGTCGCGGCCTTGTCGATCCACATCAACGGCGTATGCAACTCGAAGCGCCGGTCGAGGCCGAGTTCCAGCGCGCGGCCCATCGCCTTGATCGTCTCGTCGCGGCAATCGGGGTAGCCAGAATAATCGGTCTCGCACATGCCGGCGACGATGTGCGGGGCGCCGCGCCGGTAGGCGACGGCTCCCGCGAAGGAGAGGAAAATCAAATTGCGCCCTGGCACGAAGGTGGTCGGCAGGCCGCTCTCGCCGATCTCGATCGCCACCTCGCGGGTGAGCGCCGTCTCGGAGATGGCGGCGAGCGCATCGAGCGAGACGAGATGGTCCTCGCCGAGCCGCGCCCGCCATTCCGCTTTTAATTTTCCGAATTCCGCGCGGATGCGTGGCCGCATGTCGAGTTCGACCCGGTGGCGCTGGCCGTAGTCGAAACCGATCGTTTCGACGCGCTCGAAGCGCTCGAGCGCCCAGGCGAGGCAGACGGTCGAATCCTGCCCGCCGGAGAAGAGCACGAGCGCGGTGTCGGATGATGGAGCGTTCATGGCGAAATCGTATAGCGCGTCCGGCCCGCCGTCGAAGCGTCTTTCGCGGAGCCGACCGGGCGCCTATACGCGGATGAGAAACGCCAGCAACATGGCGCGCCGCGCCGTCTCGCGCAGCTGGCAGGCCGCCGTCATCGGCACCGACATCGAGCCGTGAATTTTGTACCAATAAAAGTCGCAGGTGGTGTCGCGATACGCGATCCACGCCCGCTGCATTTCCTTGAGCTTATTCTGGTCGCCCTTGTCGTCGATCGCCTCCATCAATTCCTTGTAGTTGTCGTTCAGGATCGCGTCCCAGATCACCGTTTCGATGCGATAGCAATCGGCGGTGCCGAGATTGGAGCCGTTCTTTGCGATGCAGGGATCGGCGACGAGCTTGAAGGCGCATTCCTCTTCACCCTTGCCGTCGTCCGCATGGTTTGCCGCGCAATCGCGCACGAGCTTGATTTCCGCCGCCGTCGGCTGGCGGTTCTGGGCGTGGCTCGATGGGGTGCCCGCCAATGTCAATGCAAGCACGAGGAAGACGATCAGCCCGACGCGATCAAGCATCATGATCCTTCTTCTTGGAATAAGAGCCGCAGCGGAACCTCACTTTGTTTTCTCGAAAATCTCGCGGCCGATCAACAGCCGCCGGATTTCGCTGGTGCCGGCGCCGATCTCGTAGAGCTTGGCGTCGCGCAGCAAGCGCCCGGTCGAAAACTCGTTGATGTAGCCGTTGCCGCCCAAGAGCTGGATGGCGTCGAGCGCTACTTGCGTCGCCTTTTCCGCCGCGAACAAGATCGCGCCCGCCGCGTCCTCGCGCGTGGTCTTGCCCTGGTCGCAGGCCTTGGCGACCGTATAGACGTAGGCGCGGGCCGCGTTCAGCGTCACATACATGTCGGCGATCTTCGCCTGCACCAGCTGGAAGCTGCCGATCGGCTGGCCGAACTGCTTGCGCTCGTGCACATAGGGGATCGCGACGTCCAGGCACGCCTGCATGATGCCCAAGGGTCCGGCCGCCAGCACCGCGCGCTCGTAGTCGAGGCCCGACATCAGCACCTTCACGCCTTCCCCCGTTTTTCCGACGACGTTCTCCTCCGGCACCTCGCAATCCTGAAACACCAATTCGCAGGTGTCGGAGCCGCGCATGCCGAGCTTGTCGAGCTTCTGCGCGGTCGTGAACCCCTTCATGCCTTTCTCGATGATAAAGGCGGAAATCCCGCGCGGGCCCGCGGCGGGATCGGTCTTGGCGTAGACGATCAGCGTGTCGGCGCTCGGGCCGTTGGTGATCCACATCTTGCTGCCGTTGAGCACGAAACGGTCGCCCTTCTTGTCGGCGCGCGTGCGCATGCCGACGACGTCGGAGCCGGCTTCCGGCTCGGACATGGCGAGCGCGCCCACATGCTCGCCCGAGATCAGCTTCGGCAGATATTTCCTCTTTTGCGCGTCGTTGCCGTTGCGGCGAAGCTGGTTCACCGCGAGGTTCGAGTGCGCGCCGTAGGAAAGTCCGACCGATGCCGAGCCGCGGCTCACCTCTTCCATCGCCACGCAATGCTCGAGATAGCCGAGGCCGGCGCCGCCATATTCCTCCTCGACCGTGATGCCGAGGAGCCCGAGCTCGCCGAAGCGCGGCCACAGGTCGCGCGGAAACTGGTTCGAGCGGTCGATCTCGTCGGCGCGCGGCGCGATATGGTCGTCGGAAAACGCGCGCACGGAGTTCCGCAGCATGTCGGCGGTTTCGCCGAGGTCGAAATCGAGGCCTTGCCAGCTGTTGCGCATCGCTCCCGCCTATTTCCGGTACCGGATTTCGTCCGCGACACCTTCCAGGCACATCATCGTGGTCAGCATCTTCGCGATCAACTTGCGCTTGCCCTTGGTCTCCGCCTCGATCTCGCACTCGACGACGGAAAGCGTGCGGCCCGGCTTCAGCACGCGTGCGGACGCAATAAAGCGCTCGCCCGCCGCCGGGTCCAGAAGATTGATCTTGTATTCGACGCCCAGCAGCGAGGAATTGGGCGGCATCAGCGAAAACGCCGCGTAGCCCGCGGCATTGGCGGCGATCGCCGTGACCACGCCGCCGTGCAGATAGCCGTTCTGCTGGCAAAGGTCGCCGCGGTAATACAATTCGACCTCGCAGTAACCGGGCGAAAGCGCCGCAATGCGCCCTCCGATCGTGTCCATGAAGGTCTGGCGTTTGAAACTCGCGCGCACCTTCTGGTCCCAATCGGGATCGCGCGGTTGCATCGGCTTTTCGGACATTCCCGCCTCCTGCGCTGCGGCCACACTAAATGCGCCCGAGCCGCCGTCAATCGCGGCGAGGTTCAGCCGAAAGCCGGAATGGATCGGGATCGATGGCGGCGGCTAGCCGTGCAGGGTGGCCGCCCGCGCCTGGCCGGCTTCCGCCTGCCGCGCGAAATCGGAAATCCGTTCGGCCGCGACCGGCGGCGAGAACAGGAATCCCTGCAACTGGTGGCAACCCGCCGCGCGCACGAAGCGATGCTGCTCGCCGGTCTCCACGCCCTCGGCGGTGACGGTGAGCCCGAGCGCGCGGCCGAGGCGCGCCACGCACTCCACGATCGCCGCCGCTTCCTCGGTGACGCCAAGATTCTTCACGAACGACTGGTCGATCTTGATCTTGTCGACCGGGAATCGGCGCAGATAGCCGAGCGAGGAATAGCCGGTGCCGAAATCGTCGAGCACGACGCGAATGCCGATCCGCCGCATTTCCGCGAGCTGGCCGAGCACTTCCGGCGTCGCGTGCAGGAGCATGTTCTCGGTGATCTCGATCTCGAGACGGCGCGGATCGAAATCCGTTTCGTCGAGGATGCGGCTCACGCGGTCGACCATGTCGGAGTGATGAAAGTTCGACGGCGACAGGTTCACCGCGAGCGAGATTCCCGGCCAATGGGCCGCAGTTTCGCAAGCGCGGCGCAGCACCCATTCGTCGAGCCGCACGATCAGGCCCGAATGCTCGGCCGTCGGGATGAATTCCATCGGCGGCACGGTGCCGCGTTCGGGATGCTCCCAGCGCACCAGCGCCTCGACGCCCACCATGCGTTTGCCGTCGGCGGATAATAGCGGCTGATAGAGCACCCGCAGCTCGTCGCGCGCGAGCGCTTGCGCGAGTTCCCGCTCGGTCCTGCCGCGCTTGTGCAGCGCCTCCTCGTAGCCCGGGTCGAACATGCGGAGCGACCCGCGGCCTTCGGTGCGCGCGCGGTAGAGCGCGATATCGGCGCGCCGCAACAGCGTCTCGGGATCGTCCGCGTGTTCGGGAGCGAGCGCGACGCCGATCGAGGCGCTGACGGTCAGCACATGGTCGCCGGCCGGCGTCGGGTGGCGCAGGCCGTCGAGCACGTGGCGGCAGATGCCGCCGATCTCGTCGTCCTCATCGATCTTGATCAGGACGGCGAATTCGTCGCCGCCGAGCCGCACCGCGGCCACGCAGTTCTTGATCGAGGCGAGCCGCCAGGCCGCGACCGTGAGCAACTCGTCGCCGACGGGATGCCCGAGCGTGTCGTTGATGTCTTTGAAGCCGTCGATGTCGATGAACAAGAGTGCGAGATGCTCGCCGGCTTGCAGGCCGGGGAGAGACAGCGTCAGCGTTTCGATCAGTTTCGCGCGGTTGCCGAGGCCGGTGAGCGCATCGCGGAAGGCGAGAGCCGTCGCCCGCTGCTCGCTTTCGGCGAGCTGCTGGTTCGAGCGCCGCACGTGACGGAGCACGAAAAACCCGACGAGCCCGATGAACCCGGCGACGCCAGCGAGCGCCGGCATCAGCCGGTAGAGCATCTCGGTCCCGGGCCGGCGCGGCGTCCATGCCAGCCACGCATGCGGCCCTTCCTTCGGCATCGGCACCTCGATCCCGATCTTCCCTTCGACCGGCTCGCCGCCGTCTTGAAGCGCGAGATCGTCGACCGAAAGCTCCTTCGCGAGATCGCGCAGGAGCTCTCCTTCGAGAAAGCTCACGCTGACCGCGACCGGCGGCAGGCGATCGCCGAGCAGTGCGGCGTCGTGGCTGGGCACGATCGTCGCCGCCGCCACCAGCGCGGACTTGTGATCGATATGACGGAAAGCGGCGCGAGAGGCTGGCTCGGGCAACGATTCCGTCTCGCCGTTCTGGCGAGCGCGCGACGACAATGTGGTCCGCTTCGCGTAGCTGTTCTTGACCTCGGCGACGATCGGATCGACTTGCGGCCG
>JBGPVT010000141.1:0-5720 GCA_041491825.1 Xanthobacteraceae bacterium
GAGCATGATCGTTTCCGAAAACCGGTTCCTACTTTTCGGGATCATGCTCCAAAAAACGTCAATCCTCGGAACGCGTCCCCTCATCGCGCGGCTTTTCGCCGTCCTCGTCGTCGTCTTCCTTCACCGGAATGGCGTAAACGCCCTTAAGCCAGCGATGGAGATCGATGTCGGCGCAGCGCTTGCAGCAGAACGGGCGAAACTCATGGACCGCGGGCTTGCCGCAGATCGGGCAAGGGACCGCCGGCGCAATCGAGTGCTCGGGGGCTTCCGGAACGTCAGGCATATTTCAGGGTCACGCCGCCGTCGACGACGAGTTCGATGCCGGTGACGTAGCGCGCCTCGTCGCTCGCGAGATAGACGGCCGCCCACGCCACGTCCCAGGCGTCGCCGCCGAAGCCCATCGGCACCTGCTTCGCGCGCACGCGCCACATCTCCTCGATGTCGCCGCCGGCATAGGATTGCGCGAGGCCCGCCGCCTTCTCCACCATCGGCGTCTGCATCAGGCCCGGCAGGATGGCATTGATGCGGATTTTCTTCGGCGCGTATTCGACCGCCGTCGTGCGCGTGAGGTGGCTGAGCGCGGCCTTGCTCGCGTAATAGGTCGAATACGGCACGCCGGTGTAGCGGATCGCCGCGATCGACGAGATGTTGATGATCGAGCCGCCGCCGCCCTCCAGCATCAAGGGGATCACATGCTTCATGGCGAGAAAAGCGCTTTTCAGATTCACCGCCATCACGCGGTCCCATTGCTGCTCGGACACCTCGACGACGCCGCCGATTTCGGCAATGCCGACATTGTTGTCGAGAATGTCGATGCGGCCATAGGCGGAGCTGCAGGCCGCGACTAAGGCTGCGACTTCGGCGGCTTTGGTCACGTCGGCCTTGTGGGCGCGCGCTTCGCCGCCCTCCTTCTTGATGATGGCGGCCGTTTCCTCCGCCGCGTCGAGATTGATATCGGCGCAGAAAACCTTCGCACCCTCGCGCGCGAAGGCGACCGCCGTCGCCTTGCCATTGCCCCAGCCGGGGCCGATGGAACCGGCGCCGACGATGAGCGCAATCTTTCCTTTCAGCCGCTCAGGCATGTTTTTTCTCGCGCCGTGCATCGCGCTCGCGCAGCTCCGTCTTCAGGATCTTGCCATAGTTGTTCTTCGGCAGCGCATCGACGAAAACATAATCCTTCGGCCGCTTGAAGCGGGCGATGCGCGCGAGACAGAGCGCATCGAGTTCCTTGGCGCTCGCCTCGCCCACGACGTAGGCGACGACGATCTCGCCCCATTCGGCGTCCGGCCTTCCGATCACCGAGGCTTCGCGGATTTTCTCGTGCGCGAGCAGGATTTCCTCGACCTCGCGCGGATAGATGTTGGAGCCGCCGGAAATGATCATGTCCTTGGAGCGGTCCTTCAGCGTGAGATAGCCCTCGGCGTCGAAGACGCCGACATCGCCGGTGTGCAGCCAGCCGCCTTTCAGTGCTGCTTCGCTCGCTTGCGGATTTTTCCAATAGCCCGCCATCACCACGTCGCCCTTGCAGAGAATTTCGCCGGGCGTGCCCGCCGGCAAAACGCGATCCTCGTGATCGGCGACATTCACCTCGACGCAGGCATAGGGTCTTCCGGCGGAGCCGAGCTTTTCGGCCCAGCGCGGATGATCGCGAGCGGCGATTTCGTGCTTCCCGAGAAACGTGATCGTCATCGGGCTTTCGCCCTGGCCGTAGATTTGCGCCAGGCGATCGCCGAAACGGTCGATCGCTTTCAACGCATCCTCGACATACATCGGCGCGCCGCCCCAGATCAGCGTGCGGATCGCCGCCGAATCGCAATCGGCGCTGCTCTCGACGAGGCGCTTGATCATGGTAGGGGCCGCGAACATCGAGGGCCGCGTCCAGTGCGAAAACAGCGAGAAGATTTCATCCGGCTCGAACGAACCCGACTCCGGCACGACGTTCACGCCGAGGCGGCCGACATGCGGGAGCGCGTAGAGCCCGGAGCCGTGGCTCAGCGGCGCCGCGTGCACGATCGCCTCCCCCGGCGCCACCGCATCGACCTCGGCGGCATAGGCGTGGCTCGCCCAAGCGAGATTGCGATGCGTCAGCATCGCGCCCTTCGGCTTGCCGGTGGTGCCGGAGGTATAGAAAAGCCAGGCGAGATCGTCGCCCGCACGCGGCTCGACCGGCGCGGGATCGGCGGAGAGGAGATTTTCGTATTCGCCGCCGCCGATCGTGACGAGGCGTTGCAGGCTTTTCGGCGCGTGCGCAGCGATTTCGCTTTCCAGATCCTTCGAGGCGAAACAGATGCGGGCGCCGGAATGATCGAGAATGTAGCCGAGCTCGGCGCCATGCAGCTTGGCGTTGGCGGGTACCGCCGCCAGCCCCGCGTGCCAGATGCCGAACAGGATCGCGAGATAATCGGGGTTGTTCTTGGCGGCGATCGCCACGCGATCGCCCGGCGCGAGACCCGCCTTCCGCAAGGCGCCGGCGATGCGCGCGGCGCGGAGCGCCAGCGCACGGTAATCCATCACCGCGCGCTTGCCGTAGCCGATCGCCGGTGCCGCGGGATGCGACCGGCCCGCGCGCTCCAGCCACAGCGCGAGATTCATGCGCCCTCCGTCGGCGTGTCCCTTTAGGGCGGATTGAGCCAGCCGAAGTGTACCGGATAACCCTCGCCCGCCAACAGCGCGACCGATTCGTAGAGCGGGAGCCCCACCACGTTCGTATAGGAGCCGACGAGCTTGACGACGAAGGTGCCGGCAAGCCCCTGGATCGCATAGCCGCCCGCCTTGTTCCGCCATTCGCCGGAGGCGAGATAACTCTCGATGTCCTGGTCGGAGAGCCGCTTGAAGCGGACGCGCGTCTCCACGAGCCGCGTCTTCACCGAGTCGTTCGGGGTGACGAGACAGACGCCCGAATAGACGCGGTGCGTGCGGCCCGACAAGAGCCGCAGGCAGGAGGCCGCTTCCTCCAGCAATTCCGGTTTCGGCATGATGCGGCGGCCGACCGCGACCACCGTGTCGGCGGCGAGAATGAAGGCACCCTTCAAATCCTCGCGCGAGCGGATGCGTTCCTGCGCCTTCAGCGCCTTCTCGCGTGCGAGCCGCACCGCCAGCGTGCGCGGCAGCTCGCCGCGCTCGGGCGTCTCGTCGATCTCGGCGGGCTCCAACGAATCGGGCTCTACCCCCGCCTGGTTGATCAGTGCGAGCCGCCGCGGCGAGCCGGAGGCAAGAACGAGTTTGGGCCGGCCTATCATCGGCGGATTTCCTAGAAGAGCGGCGCGGACGGCCGCGTTTCTCGTTTGCAGCGGTAGGTGATGCGACCTTTGGGGAGATCGTAGCGCTATCTCGATTAACCGAACCCGGCGCGAAAGGGAACTCCCGGCCGGGCGCTTTAACCAGACCCGGCAGGACGCCAGGTGAAGCGCGTCTTGATGTGTTTCAACAGCTCGTCGCGGACGGCGCGGTAGGCATCGAGCCGCTGCTCGCGGCTGCCTTCGACGGCGGTGGGATCGGGGGTCGGCCAATACTCGACGTCGAAGGGAAGCCGGCGGGTGAGATCGAGCGCCTGGTGATGGGCCTCCGGCGACAGGCTCACGACGAGATCGAAATTGAGCCCTTCATATTCCTCGATCTCGTCGAGGGTCACGGATTTGTGCGGGGAGAGATCGATGCCGATCTCGTCCATGACGGCGGCGACGAACGGATCCGGCTCCCCTTTCAACACGCCCGCGGAAGCCGCGTAAAGCGCGCCGCCGAAAAGGTGCTTGGCGAGCGCCGCCGCGATCGGCGAGCGCACCTGGTTATGTCCACAGAGAAACAGGATAGCCCGCGGCCTTTCCCGCGCCGCGTCCGCCATCTCGCACTCAGCCCTTCCAATGCAGCGCGCAGATCAGCGTGAAGAGCCGGCGCGCGGTATCGAAATCGACGGCGACCTTGTCCTTCAGGCGCTCGATCAGAAGCTCGGAGCCCTCGTTGTGAAGGCCGCGGCGGCCCATGTCGATCGCCTCGATCTTCGACGGCGACTCGGTGCGGATCGCCGAATAGTAGCTCTCGCACATGGTGAAGTAGTCTTTCACCACGCGCCGGAAGGGCGTGAGCGAGAGAAAATGGGCGATGACCGGCGCGCCGTCCGCGCTCGTCACCTCGAAAACAAGCCGCCGGTCGGCGATCGCGATCTTCAGCGCATAGGGCCCGCCGTCGTCGCCCATGGGGGCGAAGCTGTTCTCTTCCAGAAGGTCGTAGATCGCGATCGTGCGCTCGTGCTCGACGTCGGGATTGGCGCGGCCGATCGAGGCTTCGTCGAGGATGACGGAAACGAGGCGCTTTTCGGCGCTCATCGTCAGTCGCGCTTCAGGCGCGTTTCGAGCGAGCGGGCGTGCGCTTCCAACCCCTCGGCGCGGCCGAGCGCGATCGCCGCGGGCGCGAGCTTTTCGAACTCAGCCTGCCCGCATTTCAGGATCGAGGTGCGCTTCATGAAATCCAAGACGCTCAAGCCCGAGGCGTAACGTGCCGCGCGCGCGGTCGGCAGCACGTGGTTCGAGCCGCCGACATAATCGCCGATCGCTTCGGGCGTATGCGCGCCGATGAAAATCGCGCCGGCGTTGCGAATCCGGGCCGCGAAGCGGTCGGCGTCGGCGGCGATGATCTCGCAGTGCTCGGGCGCGATGCGGTCGATGAGCGCGGGCGCCTCGTTCATTTCGCGGACGAGAATGACGGCGCCGAAATCGCGCCAGCTCGCGCCGGCGATCTCCGCCCGCGGCAGCGACTGCAATTGGCGCGCGAGCGCGCGCTCGACGGCCTCCGCGAGCTTGGCATCGGGCGTCACCAGGATCGATTGCGCCGCCGGATCGTGCTCGGCCTGCGCCAACAGATCGGCGGCGATCCAGTCGGGATTGGCTCCCGAATCGGCGAGCACGAGCACTTCGGACGGGCCCGCGATCGAATCGATCCCGACCCTGCCGAAGACGAGCCGCTTCGCCGCCGCCACATAGGCATTGCCGGGCCCGACGATCTTCGCGACCGCGGCGATCGTTTCGGTGCCGTAGGCGAGTGCGGCGATCGCCTGCGCGCCACCGACCCGGTAAATCTCGCCGACGCCCGCGAGCCGGGCTGCGGCGAGCACCAGCGGCGAAAGCTTGCCGTCCGGCGCCGGCACCACAATGACGAGCCGCTCGACGCCCGCGATCTTCGCCGGCAGCGCGTTCATCAAGACGGACGAGGGATAGGCCGCGGTGCCGCCCGGAACATAGAGACCGACCGCCTCGATCGGCGTCCAACGGTGCCCAAGCTCGACGCCGAGGACGTCGGTGTAATGCAAATCCTGCGGCTTCTGGCGGCGGTGATGGGCTTCGATCCGCTCTTTCGCGAATTCGAGCGCCGAGCGGACTTTCGGATCGACCGAGGCGAAGGCGGATTCGATCTCGGTGGGCTCGACCTTGATGCCGATCTTTTGCAGGTCGGCGCGGTCGAATTTCTTCGAAAGTTCGACCAGCGCGCGGTCGCCGCGCGCCGCCACGTCCGCGATGATCGCGCGCACGGCCGCCTCCACGTCCGTGGCCACTTCCCGCTTGGTGGCGAGGAAGGCGTCGAAACGGGCAGTAAAATCCTTCTCTCTGGTATCGAGGCGGATCGGCATTCGCGGCCTCACGCTTCGTGGTGGCGCGGGCGCTTCTGCGCCGGCCAGTGCGGGCCGAGATCGGAAAGTGCCGCCTCCAAGCATTCGACTTCGAGCCTGA
>JBGPVT010000142.1:0-5599 GCA_041491825.1 Xanthobacteraceae bacterium
AAACCGACGGTGCTCGTGCTCGACGACGGTTTTCAAAGCCCGGCGCTCGCGAAGGATTTTTCCCTGCTCGTGATCGAGGGGACAAGCGGGATCGGCAACGGCCGCGCCTTTCCGGCGGGACCCTTGCGCGCGCCGCTCGCGGCGCAGTTGGAGAAAGCGCAGGCGCTCGTTTGCAACGGCAAGGGTGCGGCGGGTGAAGCCGTCGCGGCGCTTGCGGCGAAACAGGGTATCCCGGTCTTCGTCGCGAAAATCATTCCCGAGCCGCTCGCCGCACAGAAATTAAAGGGGCGGCGGGTGCTCGCTTTCGCCGGCATCGGCAGGCCGGAAAAGTTTTTTCGTACGCTTGCCGAGATCGGCGCCGAGGTGGTGGAAGGCAGCAGCTTTCCCGACCACCATCCGTATTCGCCGCGAGAAGCGCGGGATTTGATCGCCGCCGCGAAAGACCGGGGTCTTGCTCTCGTCACGACCGAGAAGGATCAGGCGCGGATCGCGCGCGCGCCGGAACTCGCGGCACTCCATGCCGCGAGCGCGGCCCTTCCGATCGTGCTGAAATTCGACGATGCGACCGCGCTGATGCGGCGCGTAACGGACGCGCTCCGCCGCCGTTAGAGCACTATTGCTTTAGGTTGAATCAGCGCTTGCGCTGCTCCGGATGCAGGCGAGCGAGCACCGCCTCGGGGGTGGCGTAGGCCTCCTGCAACTCGACGCTCCAATATTTCAACTCGTCGAGCGGAATCGGCTCGCCGGTGACCGCGCAGCGGACGAAAGAGCCCGGGCGGACGATGCGATAATCGCCGTCGAGATAGCGAAGCTGGGCTTCGCCGGCGGCAAGCGGAATGCGCTCGAAACGATTCATGACATGCGCTCGAAACGATTCATGACGGGATTGGGCCAAGAAAACGGGTTGCATGCAAGATAGTCCGTTGCCGCGGCGGTTGCCAGCATTCCCGGCTAAATTCTTGGTAAGAAGTTCCTCAGCCGAACAGGCTTCCCTGCCCGCCGCCCTTGCCGCCCCCGCGTTTCTGTTTCGGGGCGCCGCCGGTCGCGACCGCCGGCAGATGGCCGTCCGCAAGCTCGATATCGAGCGGGTCGCCCGCGGCCACCGCCGCCGCCGAGCGGATCGGCCCGCCCGCGGCGTCCCGCACCAGCGCGAAGCCGCGATCGAGCACCTTGTGGTAGCTGAAGGCCTCGACGAGTTTCGCCAGCGAAAGCACCCGTGCCTGGCGCGCCGCGATGAGCGTGCCGAGCGCGCGTCCGGCGCGTTCGAGGAATTCCGCCGGACGCCCGCGAAAGCGCTCGAACCGCGCGCGGATGCTCGCCGGCGAAAGGCGCGCGCTGGCGCGGGCAAATTCGACGCGGTGGCGGTGGGCGTTGGCGCGGAGCGCCCGCGGCAGGCGGTCGCCGGTGGCGTCGAGCTTCTGACGCGGGAGTGCAAGCAGCGCGTCGGCGGCGGGAATGCCGCGGGCGAGACCGCGCAATTCGCCGCGCAGGCGCTCGAAGTAACGGAGCAGACAGCCGACGAGCCGCGCGCCGTGGCTCTCGGTCATGGCTATGAGCTCCGCCCGCACCGGCACGATCAATTCGGCCGCCGCGGTCGGCGTCGGCGCGCGGCGGTCGGCGACGAAATCGATCAGCGTGAAATCGGTCTCGTGGCCGACGGCGGAGACGAGCGGGATCTTGCTCGCGGCCGCGGCGCGCGCGACGATCTCCTCGTTGAAGCCCCACAGATCCTCGAGCGAGCCGCCGCCGCGCGCGACGATCAGAACGTCGGGCCGCGGCGGTGCGCCGCCGGGCGCGAGCGCGTTGAAGCCATCGATCGCGGCGGCGACCTCGGCGGCGGAGCTTTCGCCCTGCACGCGCACCGGCCAAACGAGCACATGGCGTGGGAATCGATCGGCGAGCCGATGCAGGATGTCGCGGATCACGGCGCCGGTGGGCGAGGTGACGACGCCGACGACGCGGGGCAGGAACGGCAGCGGCCGCTTTCGCGCTTCATCAAAGAGGCCTTCGGCGGCGAGCTTTTTCTTCCGCTCTTCGAGCAGCGCCATCAGCGCGCCGGCGCCGGCGGGCTCCAGCTGCTCGATCACGATCTGGTAGGCGGACTTCCCGGCATAGGTGGTGATGCGGCCGGTGGCGACGACCTCCAGCCCCTCCTCGGGCTTGAAGCGGAGGCGCTGGAAATTGCCCTTCCAGATCACCGCGTCGATGCGGGCGCCCTCGTCCTTGAGCGAAAAATAGACGTGGCCGGAGGAGTGCGGCCCGCGATAGTTCGAGATCTCGCCGCGCACGCGCACATGCGGGAAGGTCTCCTCGACCGTGCGCTTGAGCGCGGCCGAAAGCTCGGAGACGGTAACCTCCGGCAGGTTCGAGCCGATTTCGGTGGATGCGTTGCTCTGCGTTTCGGTGACCGCCATCCGCCTATGCTACATCAACGCGGCTTTTCGAACCACGCTTGCGGATCTCGTCCATGAACGTGCTTCTCCTCGGCTCCGGCGGACGCGAACATGCGCTCGCCTGGAAGCTCGCCGCGAGCCCGCTTTTGACCAAGCTCTACGCGGCGCCCGGCAATCCGGGCATCGCCGAGGAAGCGGAGATCGTCGATCTGAAGCTCGACGACTTTGCCGCGATCGAGGCGTTTTGCAAGGCGAACAGGATCGACCTCGTGGTGGTAGGGCCGGAAGCGCCGCTGGTGGCGGGGCTCGTGGATCGGCTGAGCGCCGCGAACATCAAGGCGTTCGGGCCGGTCGCGGCGGCGGCAAAGCTCGAAGGCTCGAAAGTCTTCACCAAGCAGCTTGCTGCCACGAACAACATTCCGACGGCGCGCTACGCCGAATTCCGCGACAAGGCGGCGGCGAAGCGATATCTCGAAAAGGCCGGCGCGCCGATCGTGCTCAAGGCCGACGGCCTGCACGCGGGCAAGGGCGTCGTCGTCGCCATGACCATGGCGGAGGCGACCGCCGCGCTCGACCAGGTCTTCACGATCGGCGGCAGCGACCCCGTGGTGATCGAGGAATTTCTCGAGGGCGAAGAGGCGAGCTTCTTCTGCTTCGTCGACGGCGAAACGATCTTGCCGCTCGCCTCCGCGCAGGATCACAAGCGCGCTTTCGATGGCGACAGGGGCCCTAACACCGGCGGCATGGGCGCCTATTCGCCGGCGCCCGTGTTCACGCCGGAAATCGAGCGCCGCACGCTCGAAGAAATCGTGAACCCGACGGCGCGGGCGCTGGCGCGCGCCGGCACGCCCTATCGCGGCGTTTTATACGTCGGCATGATGATCACTAGGGGCGGCCCAAAGCTGATCGAATACAACGTCCGCTTCGGCGACCCGGAATGCCAGGTGCTGATGCCGCGGCTGAAGGACGATTTACTCATACTCATGCTCGCGACTTGCGACGGCGCGCTGGGAAAGATGAGCGTGCGCTGGAAAGACGAAGTCGCGATCACGGTCGTGCTCGCGACCAGAGGTTATCCCGGCAGCTACCCGTCGGGCTCGGAGATCCGGGGGCTCGCGCGCGCGGGCGAAGTCGAGGGCGTGAAAATCTTTCATGCCGGCACCCAGCGCGAGGGCGGCAAGCTCGTCGCCGCCGGCGGCCGCGTGCTGAACGTCACCGCGACCGGCAAAACGCTCGCCGAGGCGCGGGCGCGCGCCTATCGCGCAGTCGATTTGATCGATTGGCCGGAAGGTTTCTGCCGCCGCGATATCGGGTGGCAGGCGTTAGGGTGATTTCGTTTCGTTCTTACACCGTCGTCCTGAGGTGCGAGCCGATCTGGCGAGCCTCGAAGGATGACGGTGGAAAAGACCGGTGGCCGTTCATCCTTCGAGGGCCGCACGCAAGTCGGCCACAGCCGACTTGCGCATTAATCAGGTCGATCTCGGGCAAGCCCGAGATCGATGCGGCCACCTCAGGATGACGGGTTAACGGATACCGGCCTTCACCGATTGGGCGGCTCGGGCACGCCGGTTCCGAAAATCGTGTTGAGAAACCGGAACACGCCGGTCAAGGCGAGCCGTTCCTCGGCTCTCTCGACCGTGGTCTCCAACGAGGCGAGCAGCTCCTCGAGCCTGCCGTGATCCGGCTGCGGTTTTTTCACTTCCGCCTCCAGGCCCGCGATGTGCTTGCTGAGCTCCTTCTCGTCGACGCCCTCGGAGGCGAGCTTGCTCGTATTCGCTTTGACGTGGTCGACCAGGTCCTTGATTTTATCGACGGGCAGTTTTGCCATGGGGCGTATCTCCGGATTCCGAACGATCATAGCGCGAATGAAGACTGAAATCTCGCGGCGATTTGGCCGAAGCTTCCGCATCGGCTGCCTTACCCCTCACCCGCCTCGCTCACGCTTCCGCGTTCGCTTGGCACCCTCTCCCACAAGGGGAGAGGGAAAATTATCGCCGCTCCTTGAAAAACCCGCGTAAGAGCTCCGCCGCCCGCGCCGCCTGAAGGCCGCCATAGACTTCCGGCCGGTGGTGGCAGGCGGGGGAGGCGAAAAAGCGCACGCCCGATTCGACGGCGCCGCCTTTCGGATCGGCGGCGGCGTAATAGAGCCGGCGGATGCGGGCGAGCGAGGCCGCCGCCGCGCACATGGTGCAGGGCTCGAGCGTGACGTAGAGATCGCAGCCGGCAAGCTTTTCATCGCCGAGCGCGCGGGCGGCGGCGCGGAGCGCCAGCAACTCGGCATGCGCCGTGGGATCGCGCTCGGCGAGCGGACGGTTGTGAGCGCGGGCGACGATTTCGCTCCCGCGCACCACCACGGCGCCGACCGGCACCTCGCCCGCGCGCGCGGCGATTTCCGCCTCCTCGAAGGCGACATCCATGAAATTCGGCTCGCTCACGCTTCGTCTCCGTTCTCGGCCCGTGCTAAGGAGCCGCACGAACTCGCATGGACGCCGATGAGCCGCAAGCCGCCCGCTAATCCAACTAATGAAGCCCGCGACAAGGAACGGATCGCCAAGGTGATGGCGCGCGCCGGGCTCTGCTCGCGGCGGGACGCCGAAGCCTGGATCACGGCGGGCCGCGTCGCGGTGAACGGCGAGCGGCTCGCTTCGCCTGCCTTCACGGTGTCGCCGCGCGACCGCATCGAGGTCGACGGCAAGCCGCTGCCCGGCCGCGAGCGCACGCGGCTCTTTCTCTATCACAAGCCGCGAGGCCTCGTGACCACGAACCGCGACGAGCGCGGGCGGCCGACGATCTTCGGCGCGCTGCCGAAGCATTTGCCGCGGCTCGTGACCATCGGACGGCTCGACTTGAACAGCGAGGGATTGCTGTTGCTCACGAACGACGGCGGGCTCGCGCGCGCGTTGGAGCTGCCGGAAACCGGCTGGCTCCGGCGCTATCGCGTGCGCGCCAACGGCCGGGTGACGCAGGCGGCCCTCGATCGCCTTTCGCGCGGGATCACTATCGACGGCATCGCATACGGGCCGATCCAGGCGACGCTCGATCGCGAACAGGGCGCCAATGTCTGGCTGACGCTCGGGCTCCGCGAGGGCAAGAACCGTGAGGTGCGAAACGTGCTTCGCGAACTCGGCCTCTCGGTGAACCGGCTGATCCGGGTTTCCTACGGGCCGTTTCAACTGGGGGAACTCGCGCCCGCCGCGGTGGAAGAG
>JBGPVT010000143.1:0-5598 GCA_041491825.1 Xanthobacteraceae bacterium
CATTACCGGGTCATCGCCCGGGTGTTTTTCGTGCTCGGCGCCATCGCCGCGGTCCTCGTCGGAACGTTGCCGGATGCCGCGCGCGCCTTCGCCGTGTTCCTGCTGATCAACACCATCGTCTTCCACATCTGGCCGATGATCCGCACGCAAACTTTCTCGCCGGGCTCGTGGACGGCGATCTTCCTGTTTCTGCCAATCGTCTACTTGACCTATGTGGTGGCGAACCTGCCGCCGGTGGGATGGATCTGGCCCGTGGTCATCGCCATCGTGATTACGGCCTTCCCGCTGCTGCTTTTGGAATTCGGCAGGAAAAAACGCCGCTAATTCTTTCGCTTCGATCCTAAAGCCGGCGCCGCGTTCGCAAAGAGCGCGGCGCCGGGACTTTGACCGGACGGCGTAACCGGCTAGAAAGCCGGGCAGAAACCCCACTTTCGAGCTTGAGACCGCCATGGAAAAATTCACCGTGCTCGAGGGCGTCGCCGCACCCCTCAAGCTCATCAACGTCGACACCGACAAGATCATCCCGAAGCAATATCTGAAGACGATCAAGCGCACCGGCCTCGGCAAGGGCTTGTTCGCGGAGCTCCGCTACAAGGACGACGGCAGCGAGAACCCCGGCTTCGTCTTGAACCAGCCGGCCTATCGCAAGGCCAAGATTCTGGTGGCAGGCGACAATTTCGGCTGCGGCTCCTCGCGCGAGCACGCGCCGTGGGCGCTCCTCGATTTCGGCATCCGCTGCGTGATCTCGACCTCATTCGCCGACATTTTCTACAACAACTGCTTCCAGAACGGCATTCTGCCGGTCACGGTCTCGCCCGAGAATCTCGCCAAACTTTTCGACGACGCCGAGCGCGGCGCCAACGCGACGCTCACGATCGATCTTGCCAAGCAGGAAATCCGCGGCCCCGACGGCGGCACGATCAAGTTCGACATCGACGCAAATCGCAAGCATCGCTTGCTCAATGGCCTCGACGACATCGGCCTCACGATGGAAAAGAAAGCGAAGATCGAGAGCTTCGAGAAGAAAGCGGCCGGCAAGAGGCCGTGGGCCTGAGGCCGATGGCGGCTTTCAAGCTTCTCCTGCTTCCCGGCGACGGCATCGGGCCCGAGGTGATGGCCGAGGCGAGGCGCGTGATCGCGTTCTTCGAGCGGCGCGGGCTCGCGTCGTTTTCGATCGAAGAAGATCTCGTCGGCGGCATCGCCTACGACACGCATGGCAAGGCGATATCGGAAGCGGCGATGCAGAAGGCGCTCGCGGCCGACGCCATCCTGTTCGGCGCGGTCGGCGGACCGAAGTGGGATAAGGTGCCCTACGAGGCGCGGCCGGAAGCGGGGCTCCTGCGGCTCCGCAAGGACCTAAGTTTGTTCGCCAATCTCCGACCGGCGATCTGCTATCCCGCGCTCGCCGATGCGTCGAGCCTGAAGCGCGAATTGGTCGAGGGCCTCGACATCGTCATTGTGCGGGAGCTCACGGGCGGCGTTTATTTCGGCGAGCCGAAAACCATCACCGATCTCGGCAACGGCCAGAAACGCGCCATCGACACGCAGGTCTACGACACCTACGAAATCGAGCGCATCGCGCGCGTCGCCTTCGAGCTTGCGCGCAAGCGCCGCAACAAGGTGACCTCGTCGGATAAGCGGAACGTCATGAAATCGGGCGTGCTGTGGCACGAGGTCGTGAGCGAGGTACACAGGCGCGAATACAAGGACGTGCAGCTGGAGCATCAGCTCGCCGACGCGCTCGGCATGCAGCTCGTCCGCGATCCGAAGCAGTTCGACGTGATCGTCACCGATAACCTGTTCGGCGACATGCTCTCGGACGTCGCCGCGATGCTCACGGGCTCCTTAGGCATGTTGCCCTCCGCCTCGCTTGGCGAGATCGAGCCGAAAACGAAGAAACGCCGCGCGCTCTACGAGCCGGTGCACGGCTCGGCGCCCGACATCGCGGGCAAAGGCCTCGCCAATCCGATCGCCATGATCGGCTCCTTCGGCATGGCGCTCCGCTATTCGTTTGCCATGGCGAAAGAAGCGGACCTCGTCGAGCAGGCGATCGCCGGCGCGCTAGCGCGCAGCATGCGCACCGCCGACATTCGCGGCGACAGCGCGAAGATCGTCAGTACCGCGGAAATGGGAAGCGCGATCCTCGAGGAGCTGGAGCGCCTCGCCGCCTAGGCTGAAAGCCTAATAGTTGGGATAGCCGGGAAGCTCGAACGGCCCCGGCAGCGGGAAGCGCGTGTTGACGTTAAAATTGGGCGGGCCGTAGTTCATGAAACGGCTATCGAGCGGCAAGAGATAATTCGTGTAGCGGGCGGTGCCCGGTTTCACGGTCGTGCCGGCGTCGAGGTAGCTGCGCTTCTTGATGATGATGTGCGTGCGCGGGCGCCCGTAATCCTTAGCGTCGGCGGGAAGGCTCAAGGCAAGCACCGCAAACGCTGCGGCCAGAGCGGCAAAAGACGCAAGACGCATGAACGCCTCTCTCGTTATCTTCGGACGAGGCGGCACAATAGCCTGCTTTCAAGCAACGCAATAGCGCGAAAATCGTTCGCCTAAAAAGGCAGGCTTCGATTAGCGCCCGGCGATGCGGCCGCGCAGCGGCGGAGCGGCCTTTTGGGAAATCCAGTCATCGGGCCGCTTCGGGGTCGCGGCCAAAATCGGCCTCGCCTCGCCGCAGAAATTGCGCTTCAATTCGGCTTTGGCGAAGAAGGATGCGAGCCGCTCGTCGCCGCCGGCGCTCATCAGGGTGAGCCGGTCGACGAGGCAGGCGAGCTGGCCGTACGGCACCATCTCGGGGCCGGCATTGCACAACCAGGCGACGAGGCCGAAGCGCGGGTCGTCCCAGGCTCCCGCGATGGCGACGCAAGCGCGCGGCTCGTCGGTGCCCGCGACGTTCATGTCGATCACGGAAAGCTCGCCGAATTTCGTCTTGAGCCTGCTCGGCGTTTCCGAAAGCTCGGCGTCGATTCTGGAATCGCCCGCAAGCACCGCGACCGCGTCGAGCGGATCGGCGATGGCCTCGCCTTCCGTGCCCGGACGATAGAGCTCGATGCGCACGTAAGCGCCTTTGTCGGCCGCAGCACCAAAGGTCATCAGATCCTTGCGGCCACCGCCGTCGCGATGGCGGCGGACGAGATAGCTCGATTGGGCGGGATCGAGGCCTTGCATCGATACGGCGAAGGCGCCGGCCGCGCGCGGCACATCGATCCAGGCGGGGTGCGGGTCCTGCGTCGGCGTCACGGAAGAAGCCGCCGGCGTCGGGCCGATCAGGTCATAGCCGAGGACGGCGGTGCCGGCGAAAATGGCGAGGAAGATGGACGCGCGCAAAAATGCAAAGCCGCGCGCCAAAGTGAGCGGAGGGCGCGGCGCCAAGCGAGCGGATTCGTAGGTGAGCGGGCCAGCAAAGCTGACCCGCGGTTCGAGCGGTTCCACGCCTTATTACCTCTCCCTGAAGGCCGGCGTTGCGATTGCAACGGTTCTCGCGTAGAAGCCGCTCACTTTTGGTTTCCGAACGGCCACGGTTGCGGCCAAATTTCGGCAGAGAGTGAACAATGGGTTACAAAGTCGCGGTCGTGGGAGCCACCGGCAATGTGGGCCGGGAGATGCTCGCGATCCTTTCCGAGCGCGGGTTCGACGCCGACGAGGTGGTGCCGCTCGCCTCGCGCCGCTCGATGGGCGTCGAGGTCTCTTATGGTAACCGCACCCTGAAAATTAAGGCGATCGAGAACCACGATTTCTCCGATACCGACATTTGCCTGATGTCCGCGGGCTCGGCCATTTCGAAGGAATGGTCGCCGAAAATCGCGGCCAAGGGCTGCGTCGTGATCGATAATTCCTCGTGCTGGCGCTACGACCCGGACGTGCCGCTGGTGGTGCCCGAGGTCAACGCCGACGCGGTCGCGGGCTTCAAGAAGAAGAACATCATCGCCAATCCGAACTGCTCGACGACGCAGCTCGTAGTGGCGCTCAAGCCATTGCACGACCGCGCCACCGTCAAGCGCGTCGTGGTCGCGACCTATCAATCGGTTTCGGGCGCGGGCAAGGAGGCGATGGACGAATTGTTCTCGCAGACGCGGGCGATTTTCGTCTCCGATACGCCGGAGGCGAGTAAGTTTCCGAAGCGGATCGCCTTCAACGTGATCCCGCAGATCGACGTCTTCATGGAAGACGGCTCGACCAAGGAAGAATGGAAGATGGCCGAGGAAACGAAGAAGATTCTCGACCCCAAGATCGCGGTCGTTGCCACCTGCGTGCGGGTGCCGGTCTTCATCGGCCACTCGGAGGCGGTCAACGTCGAATTCGAGAAGGCGATTTCGGCGGAGCAAGCGCGCGAGATTTTGCGCAGCGCCCCCGGCGTGCTCGTCGTCGACAAGCGCGAGCCCGGCGGCTACGTGACGCCGTTCGAGGCGGTGGGCGAGGACGCCACGTACGTATCGCGCATTCGCGCCGACAAGACCGTGAAGCACGGCCTCTCGTTCTGGTGCGTCTCCGACAATCTGCGGAAGGGCGCGGCCCTGAACACGGTCCAGATCGCCGAGATCCTCGTTAATCGGAAGCTGTTGTCGCCGAAGAAGAAGGCGGCGTAAGCGGTCTCAAGCCCAAATCGCGATCGGCAGGCCGAACGCGTCCCGCTCCGGCGGGTCGGGAAACGAGATCGCTTTGCCCGCGGCGATGCGTGCCGCGCTCCAGCAGGCGGCGCAGGCGTCGATGAGATCGTCGGCGCCCGCTTTCAGCGAGCGCGCAAGCTCCTCGCTCATGATCGCTTCATCGAAACCCTCTGCCACGAGAAGCCGGCGGCGGCGATCGAGGCCGGGCGCATAAAGCCGGCCCTTAACCCTTTTCGGCTCGGTGAGCGCTCGCTCGCCGTTCATCGCCCAGAACGCGACTTCCGGATGGCACTCGTAAAAGCGGGGGACGAGATCGGCGTGCGTGCGCAGGAAGGCGTCGACCTCGACGATTTTCGGGAAAATATTGAAGGCTTGCTTGGCGATGGCCTTTTGTTCATCGGACGTCGCGCGCGCGATCGCGCAGGCACGGCGGTAGCGATCCGCCTCGGGAATCGCGGGATCGACTCCGGCATAGACCGCGGCGCGGGAGGCGATCGAGAAGACGCTCGATTGACGCTCGCCGAGATAGGACCGCACGAGCCGCTCGGGCGTGCGGCCTTTCGACCCGGTCCGCTCGGGCAGGCCGATGGGAATATCGATCGCGGCCACGCTCGGAGGCCCCTCGCGCTCGAAGGCGCGCTCGATACGATCGATGCGCTCGACCTTCGCGGGCCGGCCGGGCCGCTCGCGCGCGACGACGATCCAGCCGCCAGGGCAGCCGTCGATTCCGGCGATCGGAAAATTGTTCATGGCCCGCTCAAATTTCCAGCAATTGCTTTCGAGGGAAGGGTGACATGGCCGCGACCGGCGGGCTAACCTCTACTTGTACCATCCTTTTCTCAGCCCTCTCGCATGACAATTGCCGTCCGCCCGCGTCGCAGTGCACTTTACATGCCGGCCTCGAACGCGCGCGCGCTCGAAAAGGCGCGCACGCTCCCGGCCGACGTCATCATTCTCGATCTCGAGGACGCGGTCGCGCCCGACGCAAAGAAGACCG
>JBGPVT010000144.1:0-5586 GCA_041491825.1 Xanthobacteraceae bacterium
CATCGGATGGCCGGCGACGGCGCAGGAATCGACCAGCGAAATTTCCGTATCGCGGCCCAACTCCTCGGTGAGATCGAGCGCGAGCTGCACGCCGGGGGAGAAGCGGGCGTAATCCTCGTCATAGGCGGTCTTCCAGAACCACGCGCGGCCGCCGGAAAAAAGCGTGATCGCGGCGGCGACCGGTTTCGATTCCAATTCCAAGAGATCGATCCGCGCCTTGCCTTCCGCCGCCAAGGCGAGAACCGCGGTTCGCAAAAATTCGCACGTCGCCGCCTGCGATCGCGCGGCGCCGCCCGTTCTACCCTTCCAGCCGCCGGCCTCGAGCGTAAGATAAGACTCGATCGCGGCGCCGAACTCCGGTCCCTGCGTAACGCGTTTGTGCGCAAGAACGCCCAGCTCGCCGAGCCGGCGGCGCAGACTTCGCAGTTCCTTCAGGCGGCCGCCGGATATCGACGCGAGCGCATGGCCGCCATCCAAGTCGGCTTTAGCCGACTTGGGTATTGATTGCCGATCTCGGGTAAACCCGAGATCGGCGGCCGGCCGCAGCATCGCCCGCTGATGCGGATCGAAGCGCGAAACGGAAATCCCTTGCCGCGCGAGTTCGCCGGCGCGCAGCCGCGCCACCGCCCCGTCTTCGTTCACGAACGGATAGAGAATGAGCCGCGGCCCGCCGTGAAGCTTGGGAAGCGCTTGCAGAACGCAGCCGACGACTTCTTTCGCCGCTTCCCGGTCGAGCAGCGGCGTCGAAAGCGGCGCGTAAGCGTGCGTCCAGCCGACGAAGGTCGCGACCGGCCTTCCGGCCGCAAGGCCTTCGACCCGCCCGGGCACCAGGCCCATGAGGCGCGCGCCGTCACGGATCAGCAGCGCGCCGACTTCCCGCTCACCCGCAAGGCCTTTCGCGGCGGCGAGCGCGAAGGCAGGTTCCAAAAACACGTTGGGCTCGAGCGCGCGCGCGACGAGTTCCCGCCAGGCAGCGATATCGGAGGCATTGAGCCCGGCGAGCGCCTTCCACTCGGCCACGAGCGAAGGCGCGCGCGAGGCGCCGGACGTGGGTGCCCCGGCCGTTGGCGCAAGCGGCGGCGCGACGATCCGCGTCCCCAGCGACGGGCGCGCGCGGGCTTCGCTATCGACGGCGCCAGATGAAGACATGGATGCCGAGCCGGTATTTGGCGACGAGGTAGAGAAGCGCCGATTCCGCGACCATGGCGCCCGCAATGGCGATGGCGGCGCCCATCGGCCCCATCCGCGGAATGAGCAGGAAGCAAAGGAGAAGATTGATGGCGAAGGCGCCGGCATAGATGGCGGCGCACGCACGCTGCTCGCCGACCATGTTGAGCAGCCGCTCGGCCGGCCCGACCGTGGCGCGCGCCATCAGCCCGATCGCCAGCACGAACATCCACGGATAGCCGAGATCGAAGCCTTCGCCGAAAAGGTTGAGCAGCGGCTTGCCGAGGGCGAGAAAACAAACGGTGAGCGCGAGCGAAGGCCAGAAGGTCCACCGCACCGCATCGAGGATGAACGCTTCCAACCGCTCGCGCGCGCCGCTGACGTGATATTCGCTGAAGCGGTGCGCGGTCGCCGCCGACACCGAGAAAGAGACGAAGGCGACGATCGCGAGCGTCTTGGTCGCGGCGTAATAGACGGCGACGTCGTCGGGCCCAACGAAGAAGTTGAGCACGAGCACGTCGGTGTAGGTCAGAAGAAAATAGAAGCCCTCGACGAGGAAAATGGGAAGCGCCGTGCCGAGCCAAAGGGCGAACTCGTAGCGGCGCGGCCCGGCCGGAATTTTATTCCGAAGCTTGCGGTCGATCGCGAACGATTGCCCCGCCGTCGTCATCCAATAGACCGCGGCGGCGAGCGTCATCGCGACGACGGCCGAAGGGGAAACGCCCGCGAAATAGACCGCCGCCATGCCGACGAGCAGAAGCGCCGGCCGCAAAAGATAGGCCGGCACGATCGCTAGATTGATCCAGTTATAGGAGCGCGCGATGCCGCCATTGACGTCGCTGACGCCGTGGACCGGAAGGCAAAGGCAGGCGAGCGATAGCGGCACCAGATAATAGGCCGGCACTCGATCGCCGAGCGCATAGATGGCGAGAGCACCGAACGCCGCGATCAGGACGCCGGCGAAGATCGGCAGCAAGCGGCTTCCGAACAAAAACCCGCGCAAGCGGCCGAGGTCGCGGCGCTCGCTGTATTCCGGGATAAAGCGTTGCGCCGAGCTCGAAACCCCGAACGAAACGAAGCTGCCGAGCAGCAAGAGCCACGTCCACACATAGACATAGAGACCGAACTCGAAGCGGCCCATCCAGCGCGCGAACAAAATTTGCGAGATGTAGGCGAGCACGGCGCTCGCGACCCGCATCACGAAGGCCGAACCCGCGACCCGGCGCGCGATCGAATGATGGCTTTGATCGGAAAACAGCGCCTTCGCGCGCGCGATCCATTCTCCCGCGCCGAAGCGCAGGCTGCGCGACCCGTTTCCGCTCAACCCCGCGATGGACAATGAACGCTCCGTCCGCTACCGGCGGCACGGACGTTTTACGGGGCTCCGGCTTAAGAAACCGTTCGGAATTGGCGGGATGGTTAACCGAAGGTCACGCCCGGAAACCGCCGTCGTCGAGAAAGGCGATTTCCTCGGGCGTCGACACGCGCCCGAGAATTTCATTCCGGTGCGGGAAACGTCCGAAGCGTTGGATCGTGTCGTGATGCAGTTTCGCCCAGCGGATCAGCTCCTGGTCCTTCGTCGCCTCGAACAGCTTGAGGCAGGTTTCCTGGTCGGCGAGGTTTTCGCTGTGCTCGAAGGGGAGATAAAGGAACGTCTTCTCGGGCGACTTGATCTTGCGATCGAAGCCGCGCTCGATTGCCCGCTTCGCCGCGGTCAACGCGAGCGCATCGGTCGCGAAGGCGCGCGCGGTGGCCCGAAACATATTGCGCGGAAATTGGTCGAGCACGATGACGAGCGCAAGCGTGCTTTCCGCCTCTTCTTCCCAGCCCGCGAGCTTGCCGAGCTCAGCGGCCTGATGCGTGACGAGGAATTTGTCCTGAATCTCGTGGTCAAATTCCGAATCGGATTTGAACCAGCGTTTCGGCCCCGCCTTCCTCCAGAAGGAAAGCACCTGTTTCGGCGTTGCGATCTTCATCATCGCTTCTTTATGACCTTTGCGCGGAAAAAAGCCAGCGCCCGCGATCAGAGCCTGATCGCGCCCGATTGGATGCGCTCGTAAAGCGCCTGATCCATCCGCACGAACGCGCCCTTCGACGAATCGCTGAAGTAGATTTCGCCGCTCGCCGCCGACGGATTGAAGCCTTCCTTCACGAGCTCGGCCTTCTTTTGCTTGAACGTGCCGGTGACGTCGAGCGAGGCCCGGATGCGCAAGAAAGCGGGGCGCGCATAGGAGGGAAGCGTTTCCGCGATATAGCCATAGAGGCCCGCGAGATCGAGTTCGCCCTCGTGCACGATCGCCATCATGCCGATCTTGCCGTCATGCCCCGTGACCGGCACGCCGTAGACGTTCGCCTCCTTGACCCCGGGAAAGACGGAAATCGTCTCGGCAACCTCCGAGGTCGCCACGTTCTCGCCCTTCCAGCGGAACGTATCGCCGATCCGGTCGATGAAATAGAAATAACCGTTTTCGTCCTGCTTCATCAGGTCGCCGGTACGGAAATAGGCGTCGCCCTTCTTGAATACGTCGCGCAGGATCTTCTTTTCGGTCGCCGATTTGTCGGCGTAACCCTCGAAGCGGTTGGTCGGCCGCATCGGATCGTTGAGAATTTCGCCGATGACCTCGCCCGCCTCTCCCGGCCGGCAGCGGACGCAGAAGCCGCTAATGTTGCGAAAGGGTTCCTCGCGCTCGACGTCGAACTTGATGACCGCGATCGGAAAGCGCTCGGCGAGATAAGAAGGCAGCCTTCCAACCACCCCCGGCTTGCCGTCGAAATTGAACACCGCGACGTTCCCTTCCGTCGCCGCGTAGAATTCGCGGATTTCCGGCACGTTGAAGCGCTCGGCGAACGGCCCCCATACGTCCGGCCGCATGCCGTTGCCGCAGCACAGCCGCACCCGGTGCTTTTGCTCGGAAGGCGACGGCGGCGCGGTCACGAGATAGCGGCAAAGCTCGCCGATATAGATGAACATCGTGCAGTCCCAGCGCGCGATGTCGTCCCAGAATTCGCGCGCCGAGAATTTCTCGCGGATCACGACCGTTCCGCCGGCGACGAGCGTGGCGCCGGTCGCGACCATGCCGCCGTTCGAGTGATACATCGGCAGGCAGTCATACATGCGGTCGCTCGCCTTCGTGCCCAACACGCCGGCGAAGCCGAGGCTCGCGAGCATGAGGCGGAAGTGGTTGATGTTCGCGGCCTTCGGCAGGCCGGTGGTGCCGCTGGTGTAGATGAACAGCGCGCGGTCATCGATATTGAGCGGCGGCCGCGCCGCCGCCGGAATGGCGCCGCCGTCCATCGCGGCAACGGCCGTATCGATCCGTAGAAAGCCGGCCTCGTCGCCGCCATGCAGCCATAACTTCGGCTTCACGCTCAAATGCGATTGCGCGCCCTTGAACGCCGACAGCAATTCGCCGGCCACGATGACGTGTTTCGGCGCGACGATCGAGATGCAGTGCGCCAGCGAAGCGCCGGTGAGATGGGTGTTCAACAGCGCGACCACGCCGCCCGCGCGCGTAATCCCAAGCCAGATCGCCACATATTCCGGCCGGTTCGGCATCAGCAAACAAACGACGTCGCCTTTCTGGAAGCCTTGGCCCTGCGCCCAGCGCGCATAGCGGTTGGCGCGCGCATCGAGTTCGGCATAGGTGAAGCGCTCGCGTTCGGAGACGAGCGCGTCGCGCGGGCCGTATTCCCGCGCGAGATCCTCGAACAACCAGGGAAAAACGCGCGCCGGATTCTTCGCGATCGGCGTCGTCATGCGCAGCGTGCCGAGCACGCCGCGCAAGTACTTGAACTCGCGCCTGAAGTTGCCGAGAAACCCCATTCCCCTCCCCGCATCGCGCCGTTGTTTTATGGCCGGCGCTCGGCCCACCTAGCATTCCCGAGCCGGCCCTATCCGGCAAGGGCGGTCAGCGGTGGATGGCGAGGGGATTGTCGAGAAGCGCTGCGCGGTCGGGCGTATCGATGCGCGGCCTGCCGAGAAAAGCGTCGAACAGGCGCCGCACCACTGCGGGATCGAGATCGCAAGTCACGCAGACGAGCCGCGACCGGCGGTCTTGATCGGGCCAGGCCGCAAGCCGCGCCGGCGGATGCATGACATGCTGCACCGCATGCAGGACGAGCGGCTGATCGGGCTCCTCGGCGAGCTGCACGATCCCCTTCAGCCGCAGCAGCTTCGCGCCATGAATCGAGCGCAGTAGATCGAGAAACGATTCCAGCGTCGCGATCGGAATCGCGTCCTCGCTCGCGAGCGTGAACACGCGAATGCGGTCGTCGTGATGATGATGGCGGTGATCGGGGTCGTTCTCATCGTGATGATGATGCGCGTGCTCCGCGGCCTCGACCGCGGCCTCGGCGAGCCAGCGCTTCACGTCCGGAATTTTGCTCGCAGGATCGTAGAGACCCGCGTCAAGGAGGGCG
>JBGPVT010000145.1:0-5579 GCA_041491825.1 Xanthobacteraceae bacterium
CTGCAACACGCCAAAGCCCGCGGCGCCCGCATCTACGGCGAGATCGCGGGCTACGGCGCCACCTCCGACGGAAGCGACATGGTGCAGCCCTCGGGCGAGGGCGCCGTGCGCTGCATGAAGATGGCGCTCGAAGGCGTGAAGGCGCCGGTCGACTACATCAACCCGCACGCGACCTCGACGCCGATCGGCGACATCAAGGAGATCGAGGCGATCCGGGAAGTGTTCGGCGCCAAATGCCCGCCGATTTCGGCGACGAAGTCACTGACCGGCCACTCGCTCGGCGCCACCGGCGTGCAGGAATCGATCTATTCGCTGCTGATGATGAACAACGGCTTCATCTGCGAGAGCGCCCACATCGACGAACTCGACCCGGTCTTCGCCGACATGCCGATCGTGCGCAAGCGCCAGGACAACAAGAAACTCGCCTGCGTCTTGTCGAATTCCTTCGGTTTCGGCGGGACCAACGCCACGCTCGTATTCAAGCACCCGGACGCCTGATCGTCCGGGATTAAGCCGATAAGCCACAGAGGAACGGAATTTCATGCTGATGCAGGGAAAACGCGGCCTGATCATGGGGGTCGCGAACGACCATTCCATCGCCTGGGGGATCGCCAAGACCGTCGCCGCCCACGGCGCGCGGCTCGCCTTCACCTATCAAGGCGAGGCGCTCGAGAAGCGCGTGCGGCCGCTCGCGGGATCGGTAAAGGGCGAGCTCGTGCTCCCCTGCGACGTCGAGAACATTTCCTCGGTCGATAAGGTTTTCGCCGAGGTCGGGCGCCGCTTCGGCGGGCTCGATTTTCTCGTGCATGCGGTCGCCTTCTCCGACAAAAGCCAGCTCAAGGGCCGCTACGCCGACACGACGCGCGAAAATTTTCTGCGCACCATGTTGATTTCCTGTTTTTCGTTCACGGAAGCGGCCAAGCGCGCGGCGGCGCTGATGCAGGACGGCGGATCGATGATCACGCTGACCTATAATGGCGGCTTGCGGGCGATGCCGAATTACAACGCCATGGGGGTCGCCAAGGCCGCGCTCGAGGCGAGCGTCCGCTATCTCGCCGTCGATTTCGGCGCCCGCGGCATCCGGGTGAATGCGATTTCGTCGGGGCCCATCCGCACGCTCGCCGGCGCCGGGATAGCCGACGCGCGCCTGATGTTCGCCTTCCAGCAGCGAAATTCCCCGCTGAAGCGGGGCGTCACCCTCGACGAGCTCGGCGGCGCCGGGCTTTATCTCTTGTCGAATCTGTCGACCGGCGTCACCGGCGAAATTCATTTCGTCGATGCCGGCTACAACGTGATTGCGATGCCGCACCCCGATATCCTCAAGGTGCAGGAGGATGCCGAGGCGAAATCCGTGCCGAAGACGGCCGAGTGACGGGAGCATGATCCCGAAAAAGCCTGCCCCGGACTTGATCCGGGGTGGCAACCGGTTTTCAGAAAGTCGATATTATACTTAGCAAACCCAACCCAAGATATGGGTAGTGGGGTCTTTTGATTATGGCGAGGTAATCAAGTAAGATAATTGTCTCACAAAATACGGGGGGAAAAATGACGCGTTTAGCAGGACTAATTTTCATTGCGCTACTCTCAATACCACCCGCTGTAGCCGTAGCTGGCCCAGCAGAGGACGCGAATGTGGCGGTTGACCGTTGGTCAGCCGCTTATAGCGGCAATGATCCAGAGACCATCGCCAAGAACTATTGTCCGGATGCGATCCTTCTCGGAACTGTCAGCCCCATTATGTCCGAGGGGACTCAGGCGATCATAACTTATTTCACGCCCACAAAAGGAACCGGCAACAAAAACACGATTGACGAACGGCGCACAATCGTAATCGACGATAAGGCTGTCGAAGTCACCGGCTTTTACACGTTTATCCGGATGGTGGAGGGCAAGCCGGTACCGGCTCCATCACGCTTCACCATGCTTGTCACCAAGCGCGGAAGTGGATGGTGCATAGCACATCATCATTCTTCGCCGCACGTTATGCCGAAGAACTGAGGCCATTACGAAAGTGAGGTCGCCTCAGTTGGCGGCCTCTTTCTTTTCAAGCGCCTTGCGGTGCGATTTTGCCTTGGCGATCTTTCCTAGCTTCTTTTCAAAACTTGCCTTGTCCTCATCGCAACCAAGACGTCGGGCGACTGACTTAAAGTCATCCAGGGCCTTGTCGCGATAGTCGTCTAACAGAAAGCCCGCCGCAAGCTCGGCCGCTCAAATCTCGGCTTCGGCTTCCAGTTTTTTCTTGTTCTCGATGCAATAGTAGCTCGACACGCGGCTCAACAGCTTTTGCCGCATCCATTCGTTCAAGGTTCGGCTGACGTTTTCACGCGCCACCCCGGCCATGGCCGCGACGTCGCTCTGCGAGATTTTCTGCCGGATCAAAATGCGTTTTCCCCCGACGTCCTGCCCGAACGCTTCCGCGAGACTGAGCAGCGCCAGCGCCACGCGCCCCTTGATCGAAAGAAAGCTCGCGGCGGCGACGATGCTGTTGGTGTCCCGCAGCCGTTGCGCCAAGAGCGTCAGGATATGCCGGTTGGCTTCGGGATGCTCGCGCACGAATTCCTCGTAGACGGCGCGGCTGATGAAACCGAGTTCGGATTCCCGGATCGCGGAGACCGACGCGGAGCGAGGCTGCCCATCGATGATCGCAAGCTCCCCGATCAGCGAGCCCCGGCCGAGAATGGCGAGGATGCGCTCGCCGCCCGCGGGCGAAGCGACGCTCACCTTCAACAACCCTTTCTCGACATGGTAGCAGCCGTCGCCGGGGTCGCCCGCCAGGAACAAGACCTGGTCGGGCGCGAGCTTCACCGGCCGCGACCGCGCGAACAGGCGCTGCGTGAGTTCTTGCGGCAGGTGAGAAAAGAGATGGGCGGCTGAAAGTTTTGAATGCGCCATTGGTTCGCGCCGAGGGTTTGATCCCGCGAGGCTAACCCAACGCTCATCGAACGGCGATAGTCATGAAAAAGGGGCGGCGCAAAGCCGCCCCCGCTCATCGGTTCCGCGAGACCAGTGAACTTCAGCCGGCGGCCTGCCGGTCGTCGTTTCTCGGCTCGCCCTTTTGTTTTGCCTCGAGGTCCTCGCCCGTCTGCTGGTCGACGACCTTCATCGAGAGGCGCACCTTGCCGCGGTCGTCGAAGCCCATCAACTTCACCTTCACCTTGTCGCCTTCCTTGACGACGTCCGTCGTCTTGTTGACGCGGCTCTGGGCGAGTTGGCTGATGTGAACGAGCCCGTCCTTGGCGCCGTAGAAATTCACGAAGGCGCCGAAGTCGACCGTCTTCACCACGGTGCCGTCGTAGATCACGCCGACCTCGGGGTCCGAGGTGATCGACTTGATCCACTTGATCGCCGCGTTGATCGATTCGGGCTTGGCCGACGCGATCTTGATCGTGCCGTCGTCCTCGACGTTGATCTTGGCGCCGGTTTTCTCGACGATCTCGCGGATGACCTTGCCGCCGGTGCCGATCACTTCGCGGATCTTGTCGACCGGAATCTGCATCACTTCGATGCGCGGCGCGTGCTCGCCGAGCTGCGGGCGCGCGGCGGTGATCGCCTTCGCCATCTCTTCGAGGATGTGGATACGGCCGTCCTTCGCCTGGGATAGCGCCACCCGCATGATCTCTTCGGTGATGCCCGCGATCTTGATGTCCATCTGCAGCGCGGTCACGCCCTTCTCGGTGCCGGCGACCTTGAAGTCCATGTCGCCGAGATGGTCCTCGTCGCCGAGAATGTCGGAGAGCACCGCGTATTTCTTGTCCTCGAGAATGAGGCCCATGGCGATGCCCGCGACCGGACGGCGGAGCGGAACGCCCGCGTCCATCAGCGCGAGCGAGGTGCCGCAGACCGTCGCCATCGAGGAGGAGCCGTTCGACTCCAGAATCTCGGAGACGATGCGGATGGTGTAGGGAAACTCGGTGGGCGGCGGCAGCATCGGATGCACCGCCCGCCACGCGAGCTTGCCATGGCCGACTTCGCGCCGGCCCGGCGCGCCGATGCGGCCGGTTTCGCCGACCGAGAAGGGCGGGAAGTTGTAGTGCAGGAGAAACGTCTCCTTATACGTTCCCTGCAACGCGTCGATATATTGCTCGTCTTCGCCGGTGCCCAGCGTCGCCACGACGAGGGCCTGCGTCTCGCCGCGGGTGAAGACTGACGAGCCATGCGTGCGCGGGAGCACGCCCACCTCCGCCACGATCGGCCGTACGGTCTTGCCGTCGCGGCCGTCGATGCGGCTCCCGGTGTCGAGAATCGTGTTGCGGACGATTTTCGCCTCCAGCTTCTTGAACACGCCGCCCACCGTCTGCGGGCTCGGCGCGTCCTTTTCCGCCGCCGCGGGTTCGAACGCGGCCTTGACCTTGGCCTTGGCCGCATCCAGCGCCTTGTGCCGCTCCTGCTTGCCGCGGATCGCATAGGCGGCGCGGAGGTCCGCTTCCACCAGCGTCCGCACTTTTTTCTCGATCGCCGCGGTATCCGGCGCGTTGATGTCGCGCGGCTCCTTGGCGGCTTTTTCGGCGAGCCGGATGATCATCTCGATCACCGGCTGGAAGTGCCGGTGGCCGAACATGACGGCCCCTAACATCACTTCTTCCGGAAGCTCCTTCGCTTCCGATTCGACCATCAACACGGCTTTGTTCGTGCCGGCGACGACGAGATCGAGCTGGCTTTCGACCATCTCCTCGAGCGTCGGGTTCAGCACGTATTCGTTGTTGATGAAGGCGACGCGCGCGCCGCCGACCGGGCCCATGAAGGGAGCGCCGGACAGCGTGAGCGCCGCCGAAACCGCGGCCATCGCCACGATGTCCGGATCGTTTTCGAGGTCGTGCGAAAGCACGGTGGTGATGATCTGCGTGTCGCAGCGCCAGCCGTCGGCGAACAGCGGCCGGATCGGCCGGTCGATCAGCCGCGAGGTGAGCGTTTCTTTTTCGGTCGGACGGCCTTCGCGCTTGAAATAGCCGCCGGGGATGCGGCCCGCGGCGAAGAATTTTTCCTGGTAGTTGACGGTGAGAGGAAGAAAGTCGATTCCGGTCTTCGGTTCCTTGGCCGCGACGACGGTCGCGATCACGGTGGTGTCGCCGTAGGTCGCGAGCACCGCGCCGTCGGCCTGGCGCGCGAGCCTTCCGGTTTCCAGAATTAGGCGGCGTCCGCCCCAGTCGATTTCCTCACGATGAATGTCGAACATGCGTAATTTCCATGGCTTGCGAAGAAGAAAAGCCATGGGCAAGACGGCGAGACACTCGCCCACGCGCTCGCGAAGCGCGCTGGGAATGGAGTATCCGGCGATCCTGCCATGGCTTTTATTCTTTCGTTGGTTATGCGGCGGCATCCCGCCGCGATTGCGCCGCGCGAAGCCGAATTGCCCGCGCGGAATTGATTAGCGGCGAATGTTGAGGCGGTCGATCAGCTTTTGATAACGCGCTTCATCCTTCGACTTCAGGTAGTCGAGGAGGCTGCGCCGCTTCGAGACCATCTTCAACAAACCACGCCGCGAGTGATTGTCCTTGACGTGGGCCTTGAAATGATCGGTCAGGCTATTGATCCGTTCCGAAAGGATCGCGACCTGTACTTCCGGCGAACCGGTATCGTCC
>JBGPVT010000146.1:0-5550 GCA_041491825.1 Xanthobacteraceae bacterium
TCGCAATCAATGCCTCGCCGGCCGCTGGATATCGTCCAGTCTGACGGTTTTGTGCCCCCCATTGCAACCAAGCTCGCGAGAAAAAGCGACGCGACAAAAGTACCATGGCCGCTCTCCGCACCGCGGGTTCGAGCTTCACGCCCGTCTGATCTAGATCAATGTCGGCAAGGCTAAAGCTGCTACAAATCGTCGACAGCGGGGCAGTGCCGGGGTCAGCCTTGCTGAGGCAGCTCCCGCCGAACGGAAACGCTACGACTGGAGCTGCCTCTCCCGGCCGGACATTCGGTTTGATCTAAATCAAGGCCATGCCCTTGGAGGCATGAATATTTCAATCATTCTTTGAGTGAAAGATGTCGAAAGCCATGGCCCTCATCACCGAGCGCATCGATAGCATTACGAAAATTCCTCCCGCGTATCAGCACGCGAAGCTGCCGGCTCCCAGAAGCGTGAAGATCGAAATTTCGCCGCGCTGCAACTACCGCTGCGGCTTCTGCGCGCTTCGTACGCGCGAGGTGCAGCCCCGATGGGACATGGACTTCGCCCTCTTTAAACGCATCACGCGCGAAATGCGCGAGGCGGGCGTCGAGGAGGTCGGTGTCTTTTACCTCGGCGAATCGTTCATGAACCCGCGCCTGCTGGTCGATTGCATCGAATACTTGAAGGCGGACGTCGGCATGCCGTACGTCTTCCTCACCTCGAACGCATCGATGGCATTTCCGGAAGCGGTCGATGCCTGCATGAGTGCAGGGCTGGATTCGCTCAAGTGGTCGGTGAATGCCGCGGACCGGGCTCAATTCGTGAAGATCATGGCGGTGTCGGGCAAGCTTTTCGAGCGGGCGCTTGGCAATATCGAGGCGGCTTGGAACGTGCGCGCGCAAAAGGGATATCGGACCGGCCTTTATGCTTCGTCGATCCGCTACGATGGCGCGCAGCAGGAGAAGATGGAGACGCTGCTCGAGAAGAGGGTAAAACCTTACGTCGATCAGCATTATTGGCTGCCGCTCTACTCCATGGGAGCGTTTGCCGCCCAGCGCGAAGAGGAACTCGGCTATCGGCCGACCGCCGGCAATCAAGGGCGGCTCGGCGCGCTGCGCGATCCGCTGCCGTGCTGGTCCGCCTTCACCGAAGGACATGTCACCGCGGAGGGCAAGCTGTCGGCGTGCTGCTTCGACGCGACGTCGAACTGGACGATGGCCGATCTCGGCAAGCAGTCGTTCATGGACGCCTGGAACTCGCCCGCCTTCGTGAATCTGCGCGACGCGCATTTACGGAAGGACGTACGCGGCACCGTTTGCGAAAAATGCCTCGCCTACGGCTAGCCGGAGCGTTCGCCCCGCCTTGCGACCGGCGGCGCTTCACCCGGAAGGCGTGATCCGGCCTGCATCGAAGCCCGCGCTTCGGCTCGATTGCGGGCGGGCCCGCCGAACCGCGCTAGTTTTCCTTTTTTATGTTTATGTTCGCGACCGGCGTCGTCGAGGGCTGGCCCTTGTATTGCTGGGCATAGGCCGAAGGCTGATGGGGTTTCTTCTCCTGCTTCGGCTTCTTCTTCTCGCGGCCGCTTCGCATTTGTCCCTTGGCCATGATCGTTCTCCTGAGTAAGGCAGCTCCGGGGGCGACTCGTGAGCGATCCTAATCCGGGCGGAGGATTCATGCCATGGCAGGCGAACGCTTAGGCGGCCGACGCTCCCTGGCCGTGCGCGGCGTATGCCGGTACCGGAACTGTCGCAGGGCGGGTTTCGATGCTTTGCTCAAGCATTCGATTCGGGGCGATTCGCGGGGCGCGGGGCATGACGCGGGCGTTGCTTGGCATCATCGGGGGATCCGGCTTCTACGACTTGCCGGGACTGGACAAGATCGAAGAGCTCTCGATCGAGAGCCCGTGGGGCGAGCCGTCCGACAGGCTCCGGCGGGGCGAGATCGGCGGCAAGGCCGCCGTCTTTCTCGCGCGCCATGGGCGCGGCCATCGCGTGCCGCCGAGCGACATCAATTATCGCGCCAATATCGATTGCCTGAAGCGCGCGGGCGTCACCGACCTCGTGTCGCTTTCGGCCTGCGGCTCGTTCCGCAAGGACTTGCCGCCGGGAACGTTCGTGATCGTCGACCAGTTCGTCGACCGCACCTTCCGGCGCGCGGCGAGCTTCTTCGGGCCGGGCTGCGTCGCGCATGTGTCGATGGCGCATCCGGTCGGGCCGAAGCTCGTCGAGCGCATCGCGGCCGCGGCGGCGGCCGAAGGCATCACGCATAAAAAGGGCGGCACCTATGTCTGTATCGAGGGACCGCAGTTCTCGACCAAGGCCGAAAGCCTCGCCTTCGAGGCCGAGGGCTGGAGCGTGATCGGCATGACCAACATGCCGGAGGCGAAGCTCGCGCGCGAGGCGGAGATCACCTACGCTACGGTCGCCATGGTGACCGATTACGACTGCTGGCACGAGGAGCACGGCCCGGTGGACGTGCCGTCGATCCTCAAAGTGATGAAGGAAAATTCCGCTTATGCGGCGCGGCTCGTCGCGCGGCTCGCCCGCGATTTTCCCGCCGAGCGCGAGCCGTGCCCGGCCGGCTCCGAGCACGCGCTCGATTTCGCCATCGTCACGCCGCCGGAGTTTCGCGACCCCGTGCTGGTGAGAAAGCTCGGCGCGGTGGCGGGGAGGGTGCTGTGAGCGCGCGCCAGCCGAAGCCCACCGTCGATTTCAGGCGGCTGATCCGCACGATCCCGGACTATCCGAAGCCGGGGATCATGTTTCGCGACATCACGACGCTGCTACTCGACCCGCGCGGCCTGCGCGCGGCGGTGGACGGGCTGCTGCTGCCCTTCGTGGATAGGCCGATCGATCTCGTCGCCGGCATCGAGGCGCGCGGGTTCATCCTCGGCGGCGCGGTCGCGCACGAATTGGGCAAGGGCTTCGTGCCGGTGCGCAAGAAAGGCAAGCTCCCGCACAAGACCATCGGGCAGGAATATCAGCTCGAATACGGCGTCGATGTCGTGGAAATTCACGCCGACGCGATCGCGCCGGGCCAGCGCGTGCTCCTGATCGACGACTTGATCGCGACCGGCGGCACGGCGGAAGCGGCGACCGCGCTCGTGCGCCGCTCGGGGGGCGAATTGGTCGCGGCGGCCTTCATCATCGATCTCCCCGATCTCGGCGGTTCCGAACGGCTCAAGTCGCGGGGCGTCGCGGTGCACACGCTCGTCACTTTCGAGGGGCACTGAAACCTAGGCGGCGTGCGTCTCGGCGAAAGCGGGGCGCAATAAATACGCCAGCGGCAAGGTGAACAGCACGAACAATGCGACGAGCGCGAGCGTGATGCCGATGCCGAGCTGGTCGCCGACGAGGCCATAGAGCGTGGGCGCCAGCGCGCCTGCGCCGATGGTGCCGGTGTAGAAAATGCCGAAGGCGCGTTGGCGCCGCTCGGGCGGCACCAGATCCGGCACCGAGCCATACAGCACCGAAGACGTGCCGTTTAGCGCGAAACCGATCAGCGGCAAGAGCGCGAGATCGCTCCACAGCGGCAAAGGCAGGAGCGCGAGAATGCCGAACGCCGTCAGGCCCTCGGTCAGGCAGACGGTCGCGATCGTCCCGATGCGGGCGCCGAGAAAGGCGCAGCCGAGCTTGCCCAGCGCGCCGCCCGCGAACACGAGGAATAGCGCCAAGCCGATCGCCGGCGTGTCGGCGCCTTTCATCTTCAGGAGAAACGGCAGGAAGGTCAGGAACCCCATGCGGGTGGCGCTGTCGAGCACGCCGATCGACAGCAGCAGCGAAAAACCGAACCGCCGCGGATGTGCGGCCGGACGCGCCGCCGCCGCCTCGCCCATCTGCCTCGCTTCGAGCGCGGGGGTGAGCGCGAAGATCAGCCCCGCCGCGGCGATGCCGGCCAATCCGATCAAGACAAGCGTGGGCCGCCACGGGATCGCCACCAGCAGCAGCGCCGTGAGCGCGGGAAAGATCATCTTTCCGAGATCGCCGGCGAAATTGTAGGTGCCGAGCGCCGCGCGCGAACGCGCGCCTTCATAGGCGCGGGCGACGAGGGCGGAGGCGACGGGATGCTGCACGCTCGCGCCCAACCCGCCGATCAAGAGCGCGATCACGAGCGAGACGAAACCGACGCTGGCGCCGGCAAGACAATAGCCGGCGCCGCCGATCGCCACCGATGCCGCGAGCATCAGCCGCGCGCCGATGCGGTCGGCCAGGAAGCTCGCGGGGATCTGGAAGCTCGCCATGGCGCCGGAAAAAAGCCCGCGCAGCATGCCGATGGCGGCGTAGCCGAGGCCGAACTCCGCCTGCCAGATCGGCAACAGCACGTAGAGGAGGTCGCTATAGCCGTCGAAGAGGGCGTGGGCGCCGCTGGCGACGCCAAGCGCGCGGCGCTCGTTCCGGCGCGCCGAGGCCGCGATCTCGCTCAAGCCGCGCGCCGCTCGATGAAGGCGATGTTTTCGATCTCGTACACGCGCTCGCCCTTCTGGTTGGTGCCGATCGTTTGCATGCGCACGACGCCCCATTGCGGGCGCGACCCCGAGGGGCGCAGTTCGATCACTTCGCTCGCGAAGGCGACGGTATCGCCGGCATAAATCGGCTTCAGCCATTTCAGGTTCTTGAAGCCGGGCGAGGGGCCGATTTTCGCCGGCTGCTCGCCCCGCGCGATCATCTCGGCGGCAAGCCGCTTGTGGTAATCAACGATGAGACGCATGCATGCCGCGGTCGAGTGCCAGCCCGAGGCGCAGAGCGCGCCGAAATGCGAGCGCCGGGCTGCCTCCTCGTCCATGTGAAACGGCTGCGGGTCGAAGCTTGCCGCGAAGCGCTTGATCGCCTCGGCGGTGAATTGGTGCTTGCCAAGCTCGCGCAGGTCGCCGATCCGGATGTCGTCGAAGAATTTCATTCCGCCGCCCCGCGGTTTCGCTTGGCGAACATGCCGGGATAGGCCGAGTCGAGCACGACCTCACCCTGCTGGTTCAACAATTCGCAGCGAAATTGCACGAAGCCCAGCTCCGGCCTCGTCTTCGGCTCGCGCTTGTCGAGCACGGTGAGGCGGACCGAAAGCGCATCGCCCGGCCGCACCGGCTTCAGCCATTTCATCTCGTCGATGCCGGGCGCGCCCATCGAGGCGGCGTTCACGAGAAAGCCGTCGTAGAGGAGCCGCATCATGATCGCGCAGCTGTGCCAGCCCGAGGCCGAGAGGCCGCCGAGCATCGTTTTCTTCGCCGCCTCCTCGTCGAGATGCATGGGCTGCGGATCGAACTCGGAGGCAAAGGCGATGATCTCCTCGCGCGTGACCGTGCGCGGGCCGTAGGTCGTGACGGCGCCGGGAACGAAGTCTTCGAAATAAAGGCGGGGCATGGGAATGGCGATGGAGATTTCGGTTCCGCGATCAAGCATGGAAAGCGGGATTTGTCATCCCGGCTCCGCGCAAAACAGCCCTGCGTCGCGCGCGCGGTTTCAGGTGGCGAAACGGAAATGCATCACGTCGCCGTCGACGACGACATAATCCTTGCCTTCGAGCCGCAATTTTCCCACCTCGCGCGCGCCGGCTTCGCCGTTGCCGGCGACGTAATCGTCA
>JBGPVT010000147.1:0-5540 GCA_041491825.1 Xanthobacteraceae bacterium
GTGACGCAGGCGGCCCTCGATCGCCTTTCGCGCGGGATCACCATCGACGGCATCGCATACGGGCCGATCCAGGCGACGCTCGACCGCGAGCAGGGCGCCAATGTCTGGCTGACGCTCGGGCTCCGCGAGGGCAAGAACCGCGAGGTGCGAAACGTGCTGCGCGAACTCGGCCTCTCGGTGAACCGGCTGATCCGGGTTTCCTACGGGCCGTTTCAACTGGGGGAGCTCGCGCCCGCCGCGGTGGAAGAGGTGAAGATGCGCGTGTTGCGGGAGCAGATCGGCGAAAAAGTCGAGCGGCTTGCGGGCGCGGATTTTACGGCACCGTTGCGGGAGCAAGAGAGCGAGCCCGCTAAAAAGCCATCACGTACAGCGCCTGCCCCTTTACCCGGCAAAGCTTCGCGCTCCCCGCCCTCTTCGCCTCCCACGCGCGAGAGGTGGAAAAGTAAAAGGAATGCCGCGCGAAGCAATCCTCGCCGAAAGTGAAGGTAGGATTCATAATCGCATGCGCATCGTCGGCGGAAAATTTCGCGGCCGGATTTTAAAAGCGCCTTCGTCGAACGCGATCCGGCCGACGTCGGACCGGCTGCGCGAATCGATCTTCAACATTCTGGTGCATGCCTATGCCGATCCGATTTCGGGCGCGCGGGTGCTGGATTTGTTCGCGGGAACCGGCGCGCTGGGTTTGGAGGCGCTGTCGCGGGGCGCTGACTATGCGCTGTTCGTCGAGGAAGCGGCCGAGGCGCGGGCGCTGATCCGCACGAATGTCGAGGCGCTTGCGCTCACCGGCGCCACCAAGATTTATCGGCGCGACGCCGCCAAGCTCGGCGACAGGGGACCGATGCAGCCGTTCGATCTCGTCTTCTGCGATCCGCCCTACGGCCAGGGCCTCGCCGAAAAGTCGCTTCTTGCCGCGCGCGAGGGAAAGTGGCTGGCGCCTTCCGCGCTTGTCGTCGTCGAGGAAGCGGCGAAGGCGGGTTTCAAGACGCCGGAAGGTTTCGACGAATTGGAACGGCGCGCTTACGACGACACGGAAATCGTCATCCTCCGCGCGCCTTGATATCTTACTGAAGCATGATCTTTTCCGAAGGCGATATTATACTTAGCAAACCCGCTACCAGACGTGGTATTGATACTAAACTAAACATTTTGCCGATTTCTATGCGATTGCTGCGGTATCTCTTGGCGGTTTGGGCTGCCTTGCGGACTCGCATCCGCGAGGCGGTATTTACTCGCCCCTTCACAATCAGAAAATTACCAGGATGGCTTGGAATTTTATTGGGAGCGATCTCCAGGCTCGCTTCCCAAGAAGAACGTATCCGACAAGCGTACCATTTAGTGCGCGAAATGGGCGGCGAGCCGGAAGCAATCGTCACGATTATACAATCACCGCTATTTAGCGTCGCGCTTGTAATTGCTGGGGTAACATATCTTATTTTTGTTGGAGAACCGCAACAGGGAACTCAACGCCATCCAGCTTGGCCAATTATTGGTTATTCGGTTGCTGGTATTTGTTTGACGGCCATGATTTCTGTCTTTTTGTGGGGGCAATACAACCTTTCAATAAAACAACAGGTAAGCGATCAAATAAAAATAGTTCAGCAACAGGCCTTGGGTGGCCAATTATTCTGGCACCTCACAGATATTGAAAAATTCAATCTCGGAGAAGCATTAGATGAAATAAAAGAGGAAGACAAATTCGTAATCAAACTCAAATGTCTTCCGACAAGTTCCAGTTCACAGACATATGCGAGTGATCTATTGGAAGTGTTCGACAAGCACAAATGGAAGTTAGAGCCAAATTGTTTCATCAACGACGTAAAACGAGATTTGATGGGATTTTACATCAGTGTACCAAAGGAGCTTTCCGGCAAAAATATAAATGATCTGCCGAAGGACATAAACACCTTGCACTCAACATTTTTGAAGGCGCACATTCCGGTGATATGGGCCTTAGATGCAATGAAACCAGACGAATTTTATTTAGTTGTTGGCAATGGGCCAGCGCAATAAGTCCTTAAGTAGCTGCCTTCTTTCTTGAAGAAGTTTCGCTCGCGCTTGGGTAAGTACCGAAGTCATTAGTTGCACTTTCCACTTTTCGGGATCATGCTTTAACGTCGCCCGAACAGTTTTTCGATGTCGAAGAGCTTGAGCTCGATATAAGTCGGCCGGCCGTGATTGCACTGGCCGGCATAATCGGTCGCCTCCATCTCGCGGAGCAACGCGTTCATTTCCTCGGGTTTGAGGCGGCGGCCGGCGCGCACCGAACCGTGGCAGGACATCGACGAGGCGACTGCTAGCAAGCGCCGCTCCAGCGGAAGCGTCGCGTCCCACTCGGCCATGTGTTCGGCGAGGTCATGCACGAGACCGGCAATATCGGCGTCGCCGAGCAGCGCCGGCGCCTCGCGCACGAGCACCGCGCCCGTACCAAACGCTTCGATAACGAGCCCCATCTTAGTGAGATCGCTTGCGCGCTCGACGAGGGCCGCGGCATCGGCGGGATCGAGCTCGACGACGGCCGGCACCAGGAGGATCTGGCGCGCGGCGCCGTCGCGCTCCATCGCCGCCTTGAGCCGCTCATAAACAAGCCGCTCATGGGCGGCGTGCTGATCGACGATCACCAGCCCGTCGCGGGTTTGCGCGACGATGTAGGTCTCGTGCAGTTGCGCGCGCGCCGCCCCCAACGGCTTGTCGAGGAGTTCGGGCGAGGCGGGCGCGAAATTCGCACGCGCATCGGCCGAGGGATCGGCGAGCGCGGAAAAAACTTCCTGCGCCTCCTCCTCGAAGCCCGGCGCGAAAGCGGGCGCCGCCGATCCCCGCCAATTCGCCGGAGGGTGCGAAACGCCGTGGCGGCGAGCGAAGGCGACGAGACGGGCGGCGCCCGTCGTCGCCGATTTGCGGGCGCCGCTACCCAGCGCCTCCTGCAACGAGCGCACCAGGAGTGCGCGCACGAGGCCGGCATCGCGGAAACGCACCTCGGTTTTCGCCGGATGCACGTTGACGTCGACCTCGCGCGGATCAAGCGAAAGAAACAGCGCCACCACCGGATGGCGGTCGCCGTGCAGCAAATCGGCATAGGCGGCGCGCACGGCGCCGAGGAGAACCTTGTCGCGCACCGGCCGCCCGTTCACGAACAGATATTGCGCGAGCGAATTCGCGCGCGAGAAGGTCGGCAAGCCGGCGATGCCGGCGACGGAAACGCCCTCGCGCTCGCCTTCGACCGGCACGGCGTTATCGCGGAGATCCGCGCCGATGATTTCGGCGAGGCGCGCGAGCCTGCCCTCGATATCGTTGCGCTGCGCGGCGTAGGTGATCGGCGGGCGATCCTCGGCGGCAAGCACGAAGGTCACGTCGGGCCGCGCCAGCGCGAGCCGGCGTAGCGCTTCGACCGCCGCCGCCGTCTCGGCGCGGTCGGATTTCAGGAATTTCAGCCGCGCGGGCGTGGCGTAAAAAAGATCCTGCACCTCGATGCGCGTGCCGTGGCCGAGCGCCGCCGGTTTGACCGCTTGTTTCTTGCCGCCGTCGACCACGATCTCGACGGCGTTCGGCGAATCTTTGAGCCGCGTCGCGATCGAGAGCTTCGCCACCGCGCCGATCGACGGCAGCGCCTCGCCGCGAAAGCCGAGCGTCGAAACCGCATGCAGATCGTCGTCCGCGAGCTTGGAGGTGGCATGGCGCTCGACCGCGAGCGTCAAATCGTCGCGCGACATGCCGCTGCCGTCGTCGGTGACGCGGATAAGCCGCCGGCCGCCGCCCGAAAGCACGACCACGATTCGGCGGGCGCCGGCATCGAGCGCGTTCTCGACAAGCTCCTTCACGACGGAGGCGGGCCGCTCGACGACCTCGCCGGCGGCGATGCGGTTGATGACCGACTCGGGCAGTTGACGAACGGGCATGGAACGACCCTGAACGACTCGGGTTCCGGAATCTACCCGTTAGCGCGTCGAAGCGGCTGCGGCGGGGCCTCATTCCCGCTGTGCACAAGCTATTTTTCGGCGAGATATTTCTTGGCGAGGATTTTCCCCTCCTCCACCGCCGGCTGATCGAAGGGATCGACGCCGAGGAGCCGCGCGGCGATGATCGTCTCCAGCATAAAGTGCATCAACAGCGCGCCGAGCGAGCGCTCGTCCAGCCGCTCGATGTGCATGGTGCGCACCGGGCGCCCGTTTTTCGCCAGCGTGTCGGCGGTGGCGCGGCCTTGGGCGGCGACGAGATCGCCGATCCGGCGGCCGCCGAATTCCGGCTCGCCGGCGGCCTTGGCCAGAGCCTTGTCCAGGCGCGGGCCGCGGCCGGAGACAGAAGTCGTAATCACGGTGAACAGCTTGTCGCGCGGTCCGGCGAGATAAAGCTGCAGCTGGCTGTGCTGATCGACGGGACCGAGGGCCGCGATCGGCGTCGTGCCCTTGCCCTGCTTGCCGAGGCTTTCGGCCCAGAGCTGCACCCACCATTTGGTGAAGCGCTCGAGCCGGTCGGCATAGGCCATGGTGACGGCGATCGATTTTCCGCCTTCGCCGGCGGCGGCCGCGAGCGCCGCGCCCATCGCCGGCGGAAATTCCTTCGCCGGCTTCCCGGCCAAGAGCGGCGCCAGTACCGCGCGCGCGCCGGCGCGGATTGCGTTCGCGTCGAGGCCAAGCGCCATCGCCGGCAGGAGACCGACATTGGAAAGCACCGAATAGCGCCCGCCGACGCCGGGGTCGTGATCGAGCACGAAACAGCCGTGACCTTCCAGCAGCTCGCGCAGCCCGTTGCGCTTGCCGGCGCGCGCGGGCTCGGACAGGCCGATCAAATGTTTCGCGATCCTCTTCCCGAGACGCGCGCGCTTCAGCGCATCGATCACGGCGATCGTCTGCATCAGCGTTTCGCCGGTGCCGCCGGATTTCGAGATCGCGACGAAGCGCGCCGTCTTCAGCGGCAGGCGCTTCAGAAACGCCTCGAAGGTGACGGGATCGAGATTGTCGAGAAAGTGCGCGCGAGGCTTGTCGCGGAGGACGCCGAGCCCCGGCACCGCGTAATCCGCGAGTTGCGCCAGCGTCTGGCCGCCGAGGCTCGAGCCACCGGTGCCGAGAAAAACGATGTCGGCGGCCTTGGCGAATTTTTTCACCGCTTGTTTCAGTGAGGCGAGATCGTCGGTCTTCTCCGGCAGGCGCAGGAGCGGCAACGAGCCGTTCTCGCGCGCTTTGCGAAGATTCTCCAGCTCGCCCTCGGCGTGGGCGAGCAAGCGGGCGAAGGCCTGATCGTCGACGCCGCCCTCGCCGATCCGGCTCCTGAACGCGCGCTCGATCGAATGAATGTAGTGCATCAATCCCTCATGCTCGCGCGGCCAATCGCGCCGCGCGCTTGCCATCGTCGCCGCTCTTCCGCCGGCACCATTTCGTCGGCCCGAGGCTATAGCGGGGATCGAAATCGGCCTCAATGCGGGACGCCGGGATCAACGGCTCTTCGTGCGCGCGACCGCATCGCGCCAATGCAGCAGCGCCGCCGCCCGCGCGTTCGCGTCGAACTTCGGCAAGAACCTTCGATCGAGCCGCCAAAGTTTCTCTAAC
>JBGPVT010000148.1:0-5336 GCA_041491825.1 Xanthobacteraceae bacterium
GCCGCCAAGCGCGGCGCCAAGGCCGTGATCCTGAATTGCACCAAGAGCCTGAAGGAAGCGGAAGCGACCGCGGCCGCCGTGCGGGCGGCCGGCGCCGAAGCGACGATCGCGCAAGGCGACGTCGGCGAGGACGCCGATTGCAAAAAGATCGCGGAAGCGGCTTCGCGCTACGGCAAAATCGACGCGCTGGTGAACAATGCCGGCATCACCAAGCACGTCGCCAACCACGCCGATCTCGACGGGCTTTCGAAGGACGATTTCCTCCGCATCTTCGCGATCAACACCGTCGGCCCGTTCCAGATGATCCGCGCCTGCCGCGCCCTCTTGGAGAAAGCTGCGGGCGCGAGCGTGTTGATGACCTCCTCGATCGCGGGCGTCACCGGCATCGGCTCCTCGGTCGCCTACGCCGCCTCGAAAGGGGCGCTGAACACGATGACGCTGTCGCTGGCGCGCGCGCTGGCGCCGAAGATCCGCGTCAACGCGATCTGCCCCGGCTATATCGACACGCGCTGGTTCACCGACGCCTTCGGGGAACAAGTGACCGCCGGCATCCGCGACAACATCGTGAAAGTGACGCCGCTGAAGGCGGCCTCCAAGGCCGAGGACATCGCCGATCCCGCGCTATTCCTGATTTCCGACGCCGCGCGCCACGTCACCGGGGAGATGCTGCTCGTCGATGCGGGGCTCCATCTCGGCTACGCGCCGCTCGCGGCGCGGTGAGGTCCACGGCTAAGAAAAACCTCCGGCTTAATTAGAAATTGTCATCCCGGAAGCCGAGCGAAGCGAGGCTATCCGGGATCTAGAATCACTGCGCTCCACGATTTTTGGATCCCGGGTCAGCGGCGCACCGCTTCACGCTGCGCCGCGCCCGGGATGACATCAAGAGTTGTCGCGCCAAGCGGCGGATCGACCCAACCAGGCTTCGGAACATTGCGCGCTATTTCTCGACCCAATCCGCGCATTTCTGGATCTGGTCGTTGGCGCCCCACGGCATGATCGGCACGGACGAAGTCGAGTTCTGCGGCGAGCCCTCGATCAGCCGGTCGGAGAACACCATGTAGACGAGGGTGTTCCGCTTCGGATCGCAGCCGCGCACGATCTGCATCTTCTTGAAGAACAGCGAGCGGCGCTGGCGGAAGACGTCCTCGCCCTGCTCGAATTTCTGCTTGATGCGGATCGGCCCGATCTGGCGGCAGGAGAGCGAAATGTCGGAGACCTGCTCGGAAAGCCCGAGCCAACCCGACCAGCCGCCCTTTTCGGGCACCGTGAAGTGGCAGGCGACGCCTTCGACCAGCGGGTCGTCGAGGCCATAGGTGCCGAGTTTTTCGTTCGGCGAGAGCAAATTGAACACGGTCGAGCGCCGGAAGATGAGATCGGGCTCGTCGGCGGCGCGCGCAGGAGACGCGAGCGGCAGAAAAGCCGCCGCGATCAGAATCGAACAGAGCCAAGCTAGGGTCCGGGTGCCGCGCATGTTCCTCTCCGCTGACATAACGCTGCAGAGATAGTATCTCGCGGCCCCCGGCGCAAAGGACATTCACGCGTTTCAGTGCGGCGGCATCGGCTCTTCGCGCAGCACTTCCTCGCGCTCGCGGCGCGGATAGAAATCCTCCTCGTGCTCGGAAAGCGGCCGCCAGGAGCCGAGCGCGAAGAACACCAAGAGGCCGCCGACGATGGAGAGGTTCTTCAGCGCATGGGCGATGTTGCCGATGCGCTCGGGGCCCGCCTGATTCCAGAAATCGTGGAAGTAGTAGGTGGCGGCGACCGTGAGCAGGATCAGCACGAAGGCGGCGAGCCGCGTGCCGAAATTGAACACGATCATCAGGGCGGCGATGAGCTCACCTAAGGCATAGAGAATGGCGAGGAGCTGCGGCGTCTGCATTCCGGTCATATCCTGGGCTTGCGCGGCTAGGCCCGCGAGCGCCGCCGGCACCGTGACCTTCGCCGCGACCATCGCGGCGGTGCCGGGGATGTCCCACAGCTTGGTCACGCCGGAAAAAATGAAGATCAGAACAAAAAGAACCCGTCCCAATGTGAAAAGTATCGGCATCGATGACCTCCCCTGTCGTCCGTCCGTCTCCACAGGCGGCATAGAATTATGATCAAATTACGCGCGCGTTTCGGGGCGATTGTTCCGGAGCGATTGCCGCCGGACGGCCCGCCTTTCAACGCGGCCCACGGGGTTTCGGTTCCGCGTCAAAAGCCCCGCCATCTCTTCACGAAAATGTGGATGGCGGCAAGTGGCCTCTCCGTGGCTATCATCGGCCCGGGGTGAATCATGATCGCCAGCCGCAGAACTTTTCTCTCCTTGCTCGCGGGTACGCTCGCCTCGCCCGCTATCGCCGAAGAAACGGCGAGCCGGCCCACCGCCTACGCGTTCTCGTTCAAGGGGCTCGCGGGCGGCGACATCGCGCTTTCCGCCTATGCCGGCAAGCCGATCCTGGTGGTGAACGTCGCCTCGCTGTGCGGCTACACGCCGCAATATACCGGCTTGCAGGAGCTGTGGACGCGCTATCGCGGGCGCGGACTGATGATCCTGGGCGTGCCTTCGACCGATTTCTTCCAGGAGCCCGGAGCCGCCGCCGACATCGAGGCGACCACGCATCAATACAAGGTCGACTTCCCGCTCACGGAGAAAGCTTCCGTGAGGGGTGCGGGCGCGCATCCCTTCTACAGGTGGGCGGCATTGGAGAAGCCGCTCGATCCGCCGCGCTGGAATTTCCATAAATACCTGGTCGGCCGCGAAGGCCATATCGCCGCCGCCTTCGCCACCGCGGTCGAGCCCTTGGACGCGCGCGTCATTTCCGCGATCGAAAAGGAACTCGGCAAGGTGGCCTGATATCGAGCCGCGCCCGATCCCCGGCAAACATCCTCTTCGCCGGCACGGGCTTCGGCTTCTCCACGGCGGATATGGTTAACCGCCGTTAGTGGAATTAACCATCGGCGATTCACCGCCGCGAAAGACCTTGCCGGCTAGGCTCGCGGGCAATCGGGTTTTTCTCTGCGACCCGAAAACTTTTTCTCGACCCCGGACGGCCTTGCCAGCTCTCCGGGGTCCTTCTTTTTTCAAGCCGCCGGTTTGCGATCGGCCTTGACGAGGCCGAGGTCGATCGTGACGTGGGCGAGCACGTCAAAGGCGGTCTTGATCGCGATCAGGAGCACGAACGGGCCGATCGAGCCGAGCCTCTCGGCCGCCCACACGCCCGAAAGAATGGTGACGTGCATCAAAATGATGCGGCCATAGAGCCCGCCGACGATGCCACCCAGCGCAGCCTGTTGCCGCTTGGCGGCCGTTTCTGCTGACGGCGCCGGGACGGCTTGCGCGCGTTCGCGGGCGCGCCTCGACAGGAGGTCGCGCACGAAGGCGATGCCGCGCGCGACGAACGTCATGCCGAGCGGCACCCACAAATGATAGGGCAGCACCATCTGGTAGATGAAATCGTGCGGGCTGTGGATCGTCTGTCCCCATTTGCCGGAGAAGGCCACCCACAGAAACAGGAGATGCGCGCCCATGAAGCCGCTCGCATGCACCAGGAAGAAGAGGGTGAGGCCAACACGCGGCTTGATGCGCTCGGCGAGACTCTTGCCGCTCTCGTCCGCCTCCGGCGCCAAGGTGAGAATGCGCGCGAGCGCCCAGAAGGCGATCACCGCCGTCTCCATCCAATAGAGCATCAGGAGCACGAAGGCGTCCCAGCCCCACCACAAGACGCCGGCGAGCGGAATGAGATCGGCGACGAGGACGAGGATGGTGGAGGGAAAGAAGAAGCGGAGCGGGCGCGCCCTAGCAACGGCGATGGAGGGAATGGCGGTCATGCGGACAATTAGCAACAATTGTCGATAAATTTATAGCAGATTGTTTGCCCGATCCCGGCATGCTCCACGGGTTCTCGCGTATCAGGATGCAGCGCATGACCCCTTTCGGCCGCCGGCTCGCGGCGGAATTCGAGCAGGAATTCTCGCGGCTCGCCAACGAGTGGTACCTCGAGTGGCATGCGCTCGCGCGCGGCGAGCCCATCGACCTCGACGATTTCCGCGGCGGCCGTATCCGGCTCTGCGGCATGCGTTTCGACGCGATCGCGGCGCTCGCCTATTGGAATGCGGCGGCGCGCTATGCGCAGCGCAAGATCGAGGAGACCTTCGGCCTGGCCGAGGAGGAAATCCGCGCGCGCGTCGGCGCCGGCATGGAAGCGATCGCGGAAGATACCGCCATTCGCCTGCGCTCTTTTCTCGAACGCCTGCACCGGCACGCGGTTTTCACCGAATACCGGCTGCAGGCGCGCGGCTATCCCGACGAGCGCTATCTCGATGCGCGCAAGGACGGCGCTATCGCTGCGGAAATCCAGCGCCGGAAGATCGTGCTGATCGAGCGCTATCGATCGCTCTCGCTGCGGCAGAAGATCGCACTGGCGGCCTTGAGTTTCGTGCGCGGGCACGCGCGTCCTTCGCCTGTTTTTCCTCTCACGCTCGTGTTGGCGGCGCTCGTTTTCTTCTTTTCAAGCGCTACGGCGGCCGCCGGCGTCCGCGAATCGACCGCCCATGCCTGGGCCGGCGGCAAGATTCCCGTCCAATTATCCACCGTTCGTTTCGCCCATGCGCGGCCGAATCCTGTCCAACGACCGGGCGGATGATAGGCTTGAAGTCGAAAGTGATTCGTACTCCACGGACCAGATTGGAGCTTCGCAGAAGCTCCTCGATTGCTCCTCCCGGCGTGGCGTAACGACTTGGGCGGCCGCGAGGCCGCCCTTTCCTTTTTCGAGACATCGCTCGAAAGACGAAACTGCCGCCGCGCCCGGCTTTAGCGGTTCCGGCGCCGTTTCGTCGACCCCGAAACGCGGCCGGAAGTGCCGCGCCGCGGCCACTCGATCGCCGCGCGCAACAAGACGTAGAGCACCGCGGCGTTGAGACAATGCCAGATGAAGTGCGTGCCGAACGGGAAAAGACGGCACACCGCGATGTCGGTCGAGCGGAGAAAAAAGGAGGCCGCGAACAGCCCGGCCGCGATCCACAGCCATTCCGAAGTGGCGGCTTCCGGAGAGTCCGCATGCCGCGATTTACCCTGCACGAGCCCCGCCGCCACGATCAGCATCAGCAGCGCCGGCAAATAAGGCACCGAGCGATTGAGAAAGGTGGTCGGCGCGAGCGCCGAGGCGGCGAGGGACACGATTTCGAAAACGACGAGTGCGGCGATCGCCGAAACAAGGCCGAACTTCAGGTAGCGGCGCCAGATAAGCACGAGATAGCCCGCGATGAAGATCGCGAACGGGATGATGTCGAGAAGGATCGCGCCCCTGGTCGCGACGGTGTGGAAGATCGTCGAGCCGATTCCGATCGCGACGGCA